>LZRT01000085.1 GCA_002159075.1 Bacillus thermozeamaize | reverse complement strand
CATAAAAGCCTGCCTGGAAGGTTACAAAGTGTGGTTTACAACGGTGCCTCTGCTTGTCAACCGCATAAAGGAGTGCCGGTCGGAGCAAACGCTGCGCGTGTTTCAGAATCGGTTCGAGAAGTATGATTTGGTGATCGCAGACGAGATGGGATACATCTCCTTTGACAAAGAGGGTGCCGAGCTATTATGCACCCATCTGTCACTCCGTGCGGGACGGAAGTCAACGATCATCACGACCAATCTGTCGTTTGAGCGATGGGGTGAAATCTTTCAGGATCCCGTCATGACTGCTGCCATGATCGATCGGTTGACGCATCAGTCGTACCTCGTGAACATGAACGGGAATTCGTACCGCATGAAAGAAACGAAGGAGTGGCTTGCGAAACAAGAGTTGACCGAATAATCGTAAAACCATTTCCGCAACTGGTCACTCAAAGGTGGGGGAAAATTAAATGAGCGAATGGCGGATTTTTGAGTTGACAAATACACCTCTCACCTCGATGGATTTCTCCTGTATAAATTCGACAAAAAAAGCATGTAGACCTGGCTCCGTTTGGAGCTTTGTCTACAGGCTTTTTTGTCGAAATCATAAACTGCAATCCATCATGGGTTGTAGATTCTCGAGAGTGTCGGTTAACCTTTTTACCTCTGTTTGATTCCTAGGGAGCGATGAACCAACTATCATGAATGTAATATGTCCCTGTTGCTGTGTAACGAAGTTCCATATGTCCTATGAACTTGACGTTATAATCCGGTACGGAATCATATTCAACATCTGTTATTGCATCCATGACTGCGCCTGCAGGGTCAATACGAAGATTTTTTGCCATTAATACTTTATATGTGCCAGGAGGGAGAGCCCATGGCGCTACAGTTGGCGTGTTTTGGTAACTGACAATTTTTGCAGGAGGATTAGGGTCATAAGAATAGTTTACCGACATTGTTAGAGATGCAACTCTTATCAACCCAAAAAATCCTTTTAAGTGAATTGTCCCTTTTGCTGTTGTAGAATACACAGCCATTGGTTTAACATCTGAAGTACCTGACACGGATAAATTATCATTCGAAGGAGTTCTTTCGGAAACTATGGCTTCAATATAGAAACCGTCACCCAAATATACTTGCTCATACGGATTATCTTGAGAAACATTCATTTTTGCTAAAGCTTCATTGATTTCCCTGAAGGTTGGAATTTTTACTTCATGTGTGACGGTTGGTAAACCATTCTTTTTCAGAAGCTGATTATATGCTTCCAAAGTTATAATTGGCTCATCGCTTTTCAATTTTGAATCAAGTTCAATCTTACTAATGTCCTCTAAAGAAGTTGCATTTGTTTCTGCATTGACTTCAATTCCACCTAAAATAGAGCTAACAATTACAAAAATAGCAGACAACATGATAAGGAAAAACTTCTTCATTACTATCATCCCTTTCCTTAATATATTTTTTGGCAAAGAGAAGATGGTATATTGAAGTTTAAAGCAAATGTTTAATTTTGTCAATAATAAATAGTATATCACTTTTTCGTCAATTTTCGACATGGAGATGCATGCTTAGATGGAACGATTCTTTTCAATTCTCAAAGTGAGGTATCACTTGGAGAATCCGCGACTTTTTGTCAAAATTGCTACCGCCGACATGTGATGTGGGTAATCTTTTCTTATTTCTGTGACTGGTTGGTAGACTTATCCCATGGGGTGAAATCTGCAAGGCTCCGTGGAACAGATAAACATCAAAATAGAAACTAAAGTCAGTCGTTACAGCAAAACTCGACAGAGAGCAGGTGTTTTTCTCCATTGATTTATTCAACAAGCTCTATTTATTGAAAAACTATATCTGCTATACCAATTAAGATGGACAGAACCATCGCAGCAAAAAAAAACAAAACTGCATCGAAGATTAAAAAAAGAAGACTTTTAATTGTCATTTCTTCCTGTGATCTGCTTCTCCTTAAAAATACAATAACCGCTGATAATATCCCGAAAAACAAAACCAACCATAAAAGTTTAATTATAATCACGCTTCTTATTCCCTCCTTACGCCAATTGCTAAATCTGACATTTTTAAATACTACTTCTGTAATACATCACAATTATACAACATTAAAAGAAAATGATCATTCATTTATTTTTATGAACCTTTTGCATTAAATCCTTTTTTGTTCCAGTAGATGTGTTTGCATCACAACATGAGGTAATGCAAAAGTGAAATTGGAAAAAATCCGATTCACTTCATATTGAACAGGTTTCCCCTTTTTGGTAGACGGAGCAATGGTGTTTGTCATCAATCTGAGATCTGGCACTTGCCAGGTCTCAGATTGATGACAAACACCTTTGTTTCATCCACCAGTGTCAAGGCCGGATTATATTTGACCCACTTTGGCCAGTTTAAAATTGACCCACCACGGGTGATTCATCGTGTCATTGATGGCGGTGTTCCGTAGATCCCAGCCCTCACTTTTTCTTTCAAGCGATAGCTGTTTCCACGGATGTTGATGACATGGCAATGGTGGAGGAGGCGATCCAGGATTGCTGTTGCCAAGATCGGATCCCCTACCAACTCTCCCCACTCTCCAAAACTTTTGTTGCTTGTCAGCAAGATACTCCCTCGCTCGTAACGGGCACTCACCACCTGGAAAAAGAGATTGGCTGCAATGTTGTCCAGAGGCAAATATCCGACCTCATCAACCACAAGCATGCGGGGTCTGAGATACACCCGCAACCGCTTGTCCAACCGGTTCTCTGTGTACGCCTTACGCAAGTCTTCCATCATGTACGACATGCTGACAAAGTAAACGGAGACGCCTTGATGGATCGCCTCATTGGCCAAGGCCACTGCCAAATGGCTTTTGCCTACCCCAGGAGGACCGAGAAACAGGACATTCTCATTGCGACTAATGAAGCTCATCGTAGCTAATTCACGAATCAGGCGCTCATCAATACTGGGCTGGAAGGCAAAATCAAATTCATCGAGCGTTTTCCGGTAGGGCAAATGGGCCAGTTTGGTCCGAACCTCCAGATTTCGCTTTTGCCGTTCGGAGGTCTCAACATCCAAGAGATGGTTGAGAAAAGCAAGGTATGTGCTTTGCTCACGACTTGCGGCTTCCAGCTGTGCATCCAATTGAAGGGCTGCCTGTTCCAGTCCCAATTCGTGCAACCGGGCGCGGGCTTGTTCCAGTTCAATCATGTTCCCACCTCCATCAGGCGTTCATAGACCTCAAGCGAACGAATTTCCACATCCTGAGCCAGTATCTGCTTCGCCTGAGGGCGTGGGTGGGTGTAACCGTTGGCCGCTTTTAAACCAGCGTATTGACCTGGACAAAGGACAATCGCTCGTGATCGGTGAACTTTCTCATGCTTGGCAACCGGTATCCCATCAACCATGATCTCGAGCATCCCATTGACTTCCCGCACCATCACCTCACGACCACTATATTGCCAGGGAACCCCGTAACGCACCCCATCGTAGCTGACAAACCGGTCTCGACTGACCCGGCGCGGCTCGTGAAGATATTTCGCCCACCTTTCTTTTGGTGGCAGGAGCTGCAACTTTTCCTGAAGCAAGCGCTCACTTGGCCGTTCTCCAGTTGTCCCGTGAATCCGTTTGTTTTTCGCATCGCACCACTGCAGGGCTTGCCGGTTGAGATCCCCCAGATCGACAAACTGCCTGCCTGGAATAAAGTTCTCTTTAACAAAGCGGACACCTCGCTCCACCTTCCCCTTGGTTTGTGGTCGCCTGACTTGACACACCTTTGGCACAAGACCCATGGCTGCAGCAAAGTCGGCAAACAGGGGATGCCAGCGTGGCTTGCGATCCTCTCCCATCCCAAGCACAACGGTTTTCATCTGGTCCGTGAGCATGATCTTAGGAATGCCCCCGAAATACTCGAACGCGTGAATCAGACACCGAAGGAAACTGTGGGTATCACAGCGTTTCGTAAACTCGATGTACATGGCTCTGGAATAACCTAAGACCATCACAAACACCGGAACTTTATGTACCTGCCCCTCAGGGTCAACATACTCACACATTCCCCAATCCACTTGAGCATATTCACCGGGCTTGGTTTCATAACGCTGAATCGCTGGTGTTTGTTTTGGGGGACGGAAGGCTTTCACATAGTCCTTGAGAATGGTCCGGCCGCCTTGGTATCCCTGTTCCCGAATGCGTTCGAAAAGGACCTCGCAGTTGTAGATTCCTTGGGCCATCAACTCATCCAGAAGAGGTTTATATGGATCCAATTTCGAAGGCCGTTTTGCGCGTGGCTTTCTTTCAAAGACCCCTTTTGATCTTAGATATCGCCGAATGGTGTTTCGTGAATAACCGGTTTCTCTGGTGATGGCGCGAATACTCTTGCCAGATGCCTTCATTTCATGTAATGATATCACTGTCCCACTCCTTGACATTTGGTTTCCCCTCCGATGTTTGTTTTTTCCGACATATCGAAGGGTACCTTTTGTTGAGGGGTGGGTCAATTCTTTTTTGGCGATCCCGGGTCAATTATACGTCGGCGTTAACAACCAGTAAACGGAAATCAGGTGTTTTTGTATCGATTTAGAGCGAAAAAATAAATACCAGCCCTTCGAGCCACCTGACTTCCATAGCCAGGTGGCCAATTTTTTCACCTTTACTATATAAAAAAGCTGGCAAAATAAACGCCAGCCTAAAATTAATATTTACTTAAGGATGATCCATCTTAAAATCTTGTCTATAAGATATAGCCAGTCTAATTCATTTATTTACTTATGAATGATCCATCTCAAAAATTTTCCCAAAAAATACAAGCATCCTATAAAAAACAAAAATATGATTAATAAAAACAGCATTGTGATTATAAAATTTGAGAAGTGAAAAGCCAAGTTATCACCTTCAATCTTTCCTGCATCATCAAGATATCCTCTTAATTTAGTTATTTTATCATTGTTTTACTGCGGTGTAACATCGAAACTACCATTTGCATGATAAATTGTAGCAATTGAAAAGCGGGACAAAAACTAAAGAACATTGACCTTTGGAAAGAGAAGGAACGCCAATTTCTTTTCTGCAATATGGTGCAATATTGCAAAAATCATTTCTGCACCACTTGAACATGTCGACATACGCATCACAATGGACACTTTTGGCCATGCCTTGCAATCTGCTGATCGCGAAGCGGCAACCAAACTCGATGCGCTTTTTTCAAGGAAAAAAGCATGTAGTTTCATTTGGCATCAATTTATCACCAATTGCTTGAACAGCATCTGTATTATATGATATTACGTGATCTTATTTACTGCCCTAAATAGAAAAAACCCTTGATTTTCAAGGGTTTCGTTGCGCTGTTATGGTGGGCAGTAGAGGGATCGAACCTCCGACCTCCACCGTGTCAAGGTGGCGCTCTCCCACTGAGCTAACTGCCCATATAATATGATGACTGGAACCATCCTTACAAGCAAATTTCATTGCCAGTTCGTTATGAAATGGTGCCGAGGACCGGAATCGAACCGGTACGGTGGTCACCCACCCCAGGATTTTAAGTCCTGTGCGTCTGCCTATTCCGCCACCCCGGCAACATGCCGTTTATCCCTTAATTCTTGAAAAAGGGGTACTGGTGGGCCCACCAGGACTCGAACCTGGGACCAATCGGTTATGAGCCGACCGCTCTACCAACTGAGCTATAGGCCCATGTGTCAGAGACAAGAATTATCATAAGCCAAATTCTCGCCGCTGTCAATCCTAGTGCACCAGAATTTCCTTGAGGATGGCGGAGCCGACGGGATTCGAACCCGCGACCTCCTGCGTGACAGGCAGGCGTGAACTCCAGCTTCACCACGGCTCCCTGTATGACACGAACCATTATAACTGAAGTGGCTTGATCTTGCAATAAAAGAATCCACCACGGAAAGAAAAAACCTGCCATCACATTGAGACACAAAGAGTGAGGCAGGCTTCCATGATGAACAAAGGAGAGGTCTTTTGATTTAAGATTGTGCTTAATTATGATTGCGTTTTCTTCCTCCAAGCCATCGCTTGCTCCCTTAATGCGTGGACGGCAGACATATCGACCGTCTTCGCTCCGATCGGGCCATGAAATGCCCGGCCGTCTCTGACGCCATGAAAATCGGATCCCCCTGTGATAATCAACCCCTTTTCCTCGGCCATCCTCGAATAACGGGCCTCTTCATCCGAAGCGTGATCCGGATGGTAAACTTCCAACCCATCCATCCCTTTTGCGATCATTTGTTCGATGAGATCATCTTTTCCGTACAAACCGGGATGCGCCAATACACATGCACCGCCCGCCTGGTGAATCAACTCCAGCGCCTCAAGCGGGCTGATCCGCGGCGGCACGACATAGGCTTTTCTCCCTGTTCCCAGGTACTGTTCAAAGGCCTCCTCCACCGAACCCACCACTCCCTTGTCGACCAAGACAGCGGCAATATGCGGCCTTCCGACATTCCCCCCTCGCTCCTGCTTCGCATAAACTTCTTGGAGGTCAATCTCTATTCCCAGCTCCCGCAATCGTTCCACAATCATTCGGTTCCTCAAATCGCGCGTGTCGCGAAGTTCCTCGAGCCGGCGGAGAAACCATGGATCAGTAAAATCGACATAGTAACCCAGAACATGAACGTCGATTCCCTCATATAAGGTGCTGATCTCAATCCCAGGGACAACCTCAATCCCCAGCCGTTGTCCGATGTCCAATGCCTCTTGCAAGCCGCCTACCGTGTCATGATCCGTGACGGCAATCGCTCGAAGGCCTGCCTTGCGGGCCATCAGCAAAAGCTCTTCGGCTGAATGCCATCCGTCGGATGCCCGAGTGTGTGTATGCAAATCTGCTCGCTCCATCTCATTGACCGCTCCTTTTCTCTACATAAGAATAACATTTCGCAAATGAATGATAGTTGTCAAGATGGCCGCCGTCTCACTTTCTGCTCACCAATAGGCGATGATCCGATATAATGGAGAAGGAGCAAAGGAGGTTTTTTATGACTGAGAAAATTCGCTTGGCCCTACTCTACGGCGGGAAATCGGGTGAACACGAAGTGTCCATCCAGACCGCCTTTTCCGTATTGAACGCATTGGATCTTTCTCGGTATGAGCCCATCCCAACATACATCACGCTGGATGGCACGTGGATCCAGGGAGAAACTATCACCCGGCCGCCCGCTTCACCCGAGCAGTTGCGGCTGGACGGACAAAACGGTTCCTGCCGCCTCGCTGTCCAAGGGCTTTCAGGCATTTTTCCGGCCTGCCGGTCAGTGGCCCCACCGGGGCAACCCAAAGGCTCTCCACAAGATGTGGATGTGGTCTTCCCCCTCCTGCACGGCCCGAACGGTGAAGATGGGACCGTCCAGGGACTGCTGGAGCTGGCGGATATCCCCTACGTCGGATCCGGTGTCCTCGCCTCGGCCGTCGGTATGGACAAGGCGATGATGAAAACCGTCTTCGCCTCACGGGGGCTGCCGCAAGTGGATTACCTAGTGTACACGCGGAACCACTGGGAAAAAAACCGCTCCGGCGTCTTAGAAGAAATTATCGACAGGCTGGGCCTTCCCTGCTTTGTCAAACCCGCCAACCTGGGGAGCAGCGTGGGCATTTCCAAGCCAAAAACAAAAGAAGAACTGCTCACCGCCATGGACACCGCGTCCCGGTTCGACCGGAAAATCATTGTCGAAGCCTACGTCGATGCGCGCGAGATTGAGGTGGCCATCCTCGGCAACGATGAACCGCTGGCCTCCATTCCCGGGGAAATTATTCCGTCAAAGGAATTCTACGATTATGAGGCCAAATACCTTGATGGCCAATCCGCCCTCATCATCCCGGCCGAACTGCCGGAAAGCACGGTACGGCAAATCCAGGAGATGGCCATTGAAGCTTTCAAAGCCATTGATGCCTCCGGCCTGTCACGCGTCGATTTCTTCCTCTGCCGTTCCGACGGACGGGTTTTGATCAACGAAATCAACACGATGCCCGGTTTTACCCAGTATAGCATGTATCCCTTGTTATGGCAGCACAGCGGCATCTCCTACCCGCAACTGATTGATCGGTTGATTCAACTCGCCCTGGAGAGACATGAGGAAAAGAAAAAGACTCAGATCTTCCCTGATTCCCTGTCCAGCTCCCCAGTCTCTTCCACAAAAAAGACATAAGTCAAAGAATAAGATGCCCCACAAAATTCCAAATGATGAAATGCCCTATCCTGCCAACCCCTATCCGAACCCGGTACCGGTTCGAATAGGGGTTTTTTAGGCTCACGAAAAATGTTCCCGCAACACCGTGACATGCTCCAGCCCGCCACTGACCAGCAGTGTATCGCCTAGCTGCAGCACCGTATCACCATGAGGCGTGATGCTTTCATCGTCCCGGTAGATTCGGAGGATGAGCGCGTCGCCCAAAAACGGAATCTCCCTCAGCTTTCGGCCTTCATACATCGGATTTTGCATCCTCACCTCGACCAGTGTGGACGCTTCATCCTGCAACGTAATCCAATCCAAAAGGCGCGGAAAAAGAACCATCGCCTTCAGGTAGGCTTTGCCCGCCAATGCCGAGGAGAAAAGGTGGATCTCATGCTTGCGGGCTTCTTCCTGAAGCAGCGGATCCTCCAAAATGCATACCACATGTTCCATCCCCAATTCCTTTGCCGCCAGTGCGATTTCCAGGTTCAGTTTCCCGTTACCCGTACCGCATACGACCACATCTGCGTGAAAGAAACCTGTCTGTCGCAATGTTTCTTTTTCCAGCTGCTCCAATCGCACAAAAGGATAATCTCCATCCTGTGTGGCTTCGGTGGTAAACACCTTGACAAGAACCCCTCGATTTACCAGGTCATTGACGAGCGGCAACGTCACCGTGCTGGCCCCTAAAATGTGAACAGACATGGGCCGGCTTTCCTGTTTCGGAAAGATCCGGTCAAACAATATGGGCGAAACGATGGAAGAAACCACCGCAGTCAAAACCAAAGCGGTATGGGTGGCCGAAGTCAGCAACCCGAGCTGCATGCCAATTTCGCCGGCAGCAATGACCAGGCTCAAGGTGGCCGTCAAAAAAACGCCACCCGCCAGCACGATCCGGCCGGGAAACCATATCCTCAACAATAACATGGGCAACATCTTGGAAAGAAAGAGGATCAGCAACAACAACGGAACCAACAACAAAAGATGCGGTTCCTGAAGCATTCCGTGCAGATCCAGCCGCACCCCGACCATCACAAAAAAAATCGGGATCAAAAATCCGTAGCCAAATGAATCCAGCTTGTGGACAAATTCCCGACGCGGAGAAAGCAAGGAAAGCGTCGCACCAGCCAGGAAGGCGCCCAGAATCCCCTCCGCGCCCACCGACTCAGCCAAAGCGACAAAAAACAGGATCAGCGCAAACGCTCCGCGCACGCCAATCTGACTGGTGGCCTTTTCTAGTCCTTCAAATCCCCGCCCATGCATCAACATTTTGGCGATCCGGTACGCCAAAAAGACGGCCAAAAACAAAAATAAGAGAAAAACCACTTTCCCTCCGCTGCCTCTTCCATGAAAGGAGACATACACAGCCAGCAGGATCATGGTTACAAAGTCTGAAAGCACGGCGATGATCAAGAATATCTGGCCGATTTCAGTTCGCTCGATCCCTTTTTCCTTTAACGTGGGCAATACGACACCCAAAGAAATCGTGGCAATGATGATTGTCATCAAAAAGAAATCATCCACAAGACCGATCTTCGCTAAACCCAATGCCAGGACAAAAGACAATAGAAGGATCAGGATAAACACGCCGCTCCCTGCAACGAGCGGATTGACCTTTCCCTTTTTTCGGCCGGATGCCGTGATCATCGAAAAATCAATCTCTAAGCCACTGAGGAACATCAAATAAATAAACCCCAGCAATGACAACAACTCTAACCAAGCATCCGGTTTGATCAGGTTGAAGCCCGTCTGCCCGATAAGCATGCCTGCGAGAATTTCGGCTACGACGACAGGCATCGCAAGGCGCGTGCGATGGATGAGAATCGGCACCAGAAAAGCGACCAAGACCACAACCATGAGCGAAGTCAGATTAACGTGACCCATGCGTTCCCTCCTCAAGAAGAGTTTCATTCCAGGAAGGAAAAGAAAAAAGGGGCATGACGCCCCCGTTCCCTATTGCTCCGGTCAATCCACCTTTAGGATTGCCCCGGTGCTGGCTGATGTCACCATCTTTGCATACCGTTTCAGATACCCGTGCTTAATCTTCGGTTCCGGTTCCTTCCATTCTGCCAGCCTGGCAGCCAGCTCTTCATCCGACAGTTCCACGCGCAAAATGCCATTGGGAATGTCGATGGTCACAATATCCCCATTCCTCAGGACCGCAATGGGACCCCCTTCTGCCGCTTCGGGTGAAATATGGCCGATACAAATGCCCCGCGTCCCGCCAGAAAAACGGCCGTCCGTAATCAAGGCGACCTCCTTGCCCAGCCCCATTCCCTGGATGGCCGAGGTGGGCGCCAGCATCTCCGGCATTCCCGGACCGCCGCGCGGGCCTTCATAGCGGATCACGACCACATCACCGGCTTTCACCTTACCCAGGGCAATGCCGGCCAACGCCTCGTCCTGGGATTCAAAAATCACAGCCGGGCCAGAAAAACGCTGCACCGATTCATCCACGGCCGCAGACTTGATAACCGCACCATCCGGGGCCAGGTTTCCGTAAAGGATGGTCAGTCCGCCGGTCGGGCTGTAGGGGTTATCAATCGGCCGAATCACTTCCGGATCCAAAACCTCTGCGTCTTGAATGTTCTCTCCCAGCGTTTTGCCGGTCACAGTAATGCAGTCCAGATTGAGCAGCCCCTCAATCTTGCTCACCTCTTTCAGAATCGCCGAAACCCCTCCCGCCCGGTGCACATCTTCGATGTGATAATGGGATGCGGGTGATACTTTACAAATATGCGGCACCCGCTTCGACAATTCGTTGATCCGCGACAAGGGATAATCGATCCCGGCTTCATTGGCGATCGCCATCGCATGCAACACGGTGTTGGTGGACCCGCCCATCGCCATATCCAGGATCAGGGCATTATCCATCGACTCTACGGTCACAATATCCCGCGGCTTGATGTCCTTTTCGATCAGTTCCATGATCTTGCGGGCCGCCTGGCGGGCCAGTTCCTCCCGTTCCGGCGTCCGGGCCAGGATGGTTCCGTTGCCGGGAAGCGCCAGACCCAATGCCTCTGCCAGGCAGTTCATCGAGTTGGCGGTAAACATCCCGGAACAGGAACCACAAGACGGGCACGCCATATCTTCGATATGCTTGAGCCGCGCTTCGTCAATCTTGCCCGCCTGGTAAGCCCCTACCCCTTCAAACACCGAAATGAGGTCGACGGGTTGGCCATCATCCGTCCTCCCGGCAGCCATCGGACCGCCGCTGATAAAAATGGTCGGCACGTTGACACGCATGGCACCCATCATCATTCCGGGCGTGATCTTGTCGCAATTGGGAATGCAGATCAGGGCATCAAACCAATGGGCCATCACCATGGTCTCCAGCGCGTCAGCAATGATCTCCCGGCTGGGCAAGGAATATCTCATCCCGATATGTCCCATGGCAATGCCGTCATCGACGCCAATCGTATTGAACTCAAAAGGCACGCCGCCTGCCTCGCGCACCGCCTCCTTGATGATCCGCCCAAACTCCTGCAAATGGACATGCCCCGGCACGATGTCTACATACGAGTTGCAAATGCCGATAAACGGCTTGTTCATATCTTCGTCTGTTAAGCCGGTCGCTTTTAAGAGCGCCCGATGGGGCGCGCGATCAATCCCCTTTTTTATCTTGTCGCTGCGCAAATCATTTTCCTCCTTCTCCGAACTTGTCACACTTTTAAATATACTATTTTTCTAGCAGATCCACCACTTGCAACACATCATCGACGATGTAATCCGCACCCAGTCTCTCAAAAGACTCCCTGGCGGCTTTCCCGGACAAGCCGGTCAATGTCGCGCAAAAACGGCAACCGATCGTCTTCGCAGCCATCAGGTCGGCAATGGAGTCTCCGACAACTAATAAACGGTCCCCTTCCTGAATCGGCAACGGCAAGGAAAATACCACTTCATCCGGCGTCTCTTTCCCCAGCCACCCTTTGAGATAGGTAAAGGGTTGCGGCTTGGCCAGCGGCGCGCGCTCCGGGTACCGCCGCTCGGTTTCCAGCACATCGCTTGCGGTGACGATTCGGTCATGATTAAAGTACGGAAGGATGCCCAATGCCGTAAGCGGTTCGATCGTCTCCACAGTAGGCCGGCCTGTCCCGATGCCCAGCTCGATCCCCATCTCCTGTAAGCGGGCAAAGAATGCGCGCATTTTCTCTGGCGGCACAATCGGGATCTCGTCATGCAAGAAACCCGGCTTGCCAGGTTGCTTAGGCGGCTTACCGGTTGACTCTCTGAACTTCTCCTCACCCATATACCACTCCTGGAACGCCTCCTGACAAAGATCCCACAACGGCGAGTGGCGGGAAAAAACGTCACAGCGCATCCCCAGCCGTTCTTCTGCGATGCGGTTGAGATCCAAAAGCAAGGCCTGCTTTTCCGCCGTTCCCCGGGAAAAATCCGCCACAAAGGCGTCCCATTGTGGAGAATAGCTCACCTGCCAGGTGCGGCAGATAGCCAGTGATTCCGCGGTTAGCGGCCGGGACAGCAAGTCCGCCACTTGTTCCCGATAGCCGGGTTGAGCTGCTTCCAAAAAACGAATGAATTGATAGCTGAAAACCAAATATACCATATCCCAGTTCGCATTAATCCCGCGTTCCTTGATGAAGTCAAGCACCCTGTCCTCATCAAACACGGTTTTCCGCAACAATCGAATCACCGGCTCCTCCGGATCAGGGCGAAACGACGGCGTCACGAGCTGGTTGAGGTATAAAGGACTGCTCAGCAATTCCCATACCGTTAAAGCAGAGGCGTCAAAATACCTCTCTTCGCTCAAGAGCACCCCGTCCACATCAAATAAAATCGTCCGGAACAATCCTTATCCTCCTTCTAAGAATCCACATCACAAGACACATTTAACTCACGTTTCCATACGAAATGAACATATCATACCCTGACTGAAAAAGACAACTGCAACGGCAAACGCGGCAGCAAGCTTGCCCGAAACCGGCAATCCCGTATGAGCATGTGTCACATGGGCACGCACGATCAGAAAAGGGAACCTGCTTGCGCAGATTCCCTCTTTCGCTGCTTGTCTTGTATGAGGGCCATTACGATTTGGCCTTCGCGTAACGCTCATTGACAGCATCCCAGTTGACCACATTCCACCAAGCGGCGATGTAATCCGGACGGCGGTTCTGGTACTTCAGATAATAGGCGTGCTCCCAGACATCCAGACCGAGAATGGGCGTTTTGCCCTCCATCAGCGGGTTATCCTGATTGGGGGTGCTCATGACGGCCAGCTTTCCGCCATCTACCACCAGCCAGGCCCAACCGCTTCCAAAGCGGCCGGTTGCAGCCTTTGTAAATTCTTCCTTGAATTTTTCAAAGCTCCCGAACGTCTTGTTGATATCCTCAGCCAAAGCTCCCGTCGGCGCGCCGCCACCCTGGGGACTCATGATTTCCCAGAACAGGGAATGGTTTGCGTGTCCACCGCCATTGTTTCGTACAGCCGTGCGAATCGACTCAGGAATGCTGTTCAAATCGCTGATCAGTTCTTCAACGGACTTCTGCTGCAGCTCCGGATGTCCTTCCAGCGCCGCATTGAGGTTATTCACATAGGTCGCATGATGGCGGCCATGGTGAATTTCCATTGTTTGCGCGTCAATGTGCGGCTCCAACGCATCAAATGCGTATGGCAATGCAGGAAGTTCGTGTTTTGCCATCTCCCATACCTCCTCTGTTTTTTGGAAGGACGTCTTCCAACAAACATTCATGTCAAACCAACCAGAAGGCTGTCCATTCTCCACAAAGCGTTCTTTCCTTCATGAAAGCCGTCCTCTGGCATCTATTTTCTCATCTGGGGAATGAACCCATACTTCCCACATATTTAATTATGGACCAAAAAAGAGATTAAATCAACAAGTATGTTTGGTTTCAAGCGCCCAGCATCCTCATAATCCGGTCAACATATTGTTGCGTCTCGCGAAACGGAGGAATCCCGCCATACCGATCCACATTGCCCATCCCCGCATTGTATGCCGCCAGCGCCAGCCTCACATTGCCGCCATAGCGGTCCAACAACTGTCTCAGGTATCGGGTGCCCGCATCGATATTTTGTACCGGGTCAAAGGGATTGGTCACACCAAGGGAGGCTGCCGTTTTTGGCATCAGTTGCATCAGCCCCTGGGCTCCCGCAGGTGATACGGCCCACGGGTTGAAGCCGGACTCCTGCCGAATGACCGCCTCGATCAGGCGAGCAGGTACGCCGTAGCGCTTGGATGCGGCAGCAATGATCCCAGAAAAGGCAGATGGTGCAGGCACATCCTTTCCGGGGTCAGCTGAGGCTGCAGCGTTCTCCAACAGGCGTCTCATTCCGAGCCAATCTGCCGCTGACAATCCTGAAACGGGTGCGGAGGCGTTTCCGCTGTTTTGCACCATGTCAATATCCTGTGCTTCAACGAGCTGTGCAGCCAGTTGCTTCATCAAGAGCTGTTTGAACTGGGCCAGGTTGTACATGGAGGTGGCTGTCAGCGCTCCCGACTGCAACATGCTGACAGGTGAAAACCACCCTTCCAACCGGTTGAGACTCTCCATACCAATACCTTCCTCAACAGGCGATTTTTTCTTCTATAATATCCATCTTACCTGACTATCCCGGTTTTGCAACTGCAAACATGATTTTTCCAAAGAGCTTCCGGCATCCTTTTCAAGAATGAAAAGGCGGCCCGCCATCAAGCAGGCCGCCCCAAAAACGGCAAAGGCCAAGAAGCCATCCACCAAACCTAAACGTCCGTTACGTGGCAGATTGATAATGCTGGCTGAATTGTTCGCGCAACCCCCGCTTTAAGAATTTGCCGACACTGGTTTTAGGAATTTCCTTCAAGAAGACCACGTCATCCGGAATCCACCATTTGGCAAACTGCGGCCGCAGGAAATCCAGCAGCTCCTCCTTGCTCACCTTTCCCTCATGGCCGGGCTTCAAAACGACACAGGCGAGCGGCCGCTCATGCCACTTGGGATGAGGCACCGCGATAACCGCCGCCTCAAGGACGGCAGGATGGGCCATGAGGGCATTTTCCAGGTCGACCGAGGAGATCCACTCCCCGCCGCTTTTCACCAAATCCTTGGTCCGGTCCACCAGACGGATGTACCCTTCCTCGTCAATGGTGGCCACATCGCCGGTATGCAGCCAGCCGTCGACAAAAGTATCCTTCGTTCGCTCATCTTGATAATATTCGCTGGCGATCCAGTTCCCTCGCAGGTATATTTCACCCATCTCTTTTCCGTTCCAGGCGACATCGCCGTTTTCACCCACCACCCGAATTTCAAGGCCAGGCACGAGAATCCCCTGTGACGCCCGGATATTGAGACGCTCCTCAAACGGCAGTTCCTCCTGATAACTTTTCAGCCGGGCAACGGTGGCCAAAGGAGAGGTTTCTGTCATTCCGTAGGCATGCATCATGATCACGTTATATTTCTCCTCAAACGTCCGGATGAGTGACTTCGGAGCCGCAGAACCGCCGCATAACGCCGTTTTCAGATGGGAAATGTCATAATCTCCCTTTTCCAGCTCCTGCAATACTCCGATCCAGATGGTCGGCACGCCCGCAGAAATCGTCACCTTCTCATCCTGAATGAGCTGGATAAAATCTTTCGGGGTTGGCCCGACACCCGGATAGACTTGTTTCGTGCCGAACAGCGTCGCGGCAAACGGCATCCCCCAGGCATTGGCGTGGAACATCGGCACTATCGGTAAAATGGTATCTCGTTCGGAAAGTCCGATGGTGTCGGCCAAACCGACGGCCAAGCTGTGCAAATAGATGGCCCGGTGCGTGTAGACCACCCCTTTGGGATTGCCGGTGGTGGCGGAAGTGTAGCACATCCCCATCGGATCGTTTTCATCGATGTCATCGGGAAAACGGTAATCGGGATCGGCCTCCGCCAGCAGGCGTTCATAATGGTATGCTGGCTGGAGCTTGGTCGCAGGCAACTCCTCCTTGTCCGTCATGATGATATACCCTTTCACCGTCTTGAGCTGATCCTGAATCGCCTCAATGAGCGGCACCAGGGACTCATCCACCAGGAGAAGCTGATCTTCCGCATGATTGAGAATGTAAACGATATGCTCCCCCGACAACCGGATGTTCACCGTATGCAGGACGGCCCCCATGCAAGGGATGGCAAAGTAGGCTTCCAGATGACGGTAATGATTCCAGGCAAAGGTGGCCACTCTCTCCCCCTTTTTGATCCCCAGACGTTGCAACGCGCTGGCCAAACGAACCGTCCGCTGGTAAAAATCACGATACGTGTAGCGAAACAGTCCATTTTCTGTGCGGGTGACAATTTCTTTTTTCGGAAAGAAGCGATTGGCCCTCTCCAGAATGGAACGCATCGTCAAAGGAACGACCATCATCATCGTTTGCCGCCTTGAAGGCTTCCCTCCTTCAGAGTCGTTTTTTATTCTTTGTTATGGTTATACGGATTGATCTTGTTGAGCGGCATGCTTGTAAGTCTGGCGCAATTGATATTTCAAAACCTTTCCTGACGCATTTCGCGGCAGCTGCTCGACAAAGAAAATCTTCCGCGGTATTTTATATCCTGCCAGGGATTTCCGGCAGAAATCCTGCAACTCGTCCACATTGATCCCATGGCCCGGTTTTGGAACCACCACCGCCGTGACCACCTCCCCCCAGACCGGGTGCGGCAATCCAATCACAGCCGCCTCCAACACATGCGGATGGGCATACAACACTTGTTCCACCTCTGTGGAGTACACGTTCTCCCCGCCGGAGATGATCATGTCTTTCTTCCGGTCAACCAGCGTGAGGTAGCCGTCTTCATCCAGCACGGCCAGATCCCCGGTGTACAGCCAGCCGTCGCGGATGGCCTCCGCCGTGGCCTGGGGATTCTTGTAATACTCTTTCATCACCGTCTCGCCGCGAATGATCATCTCCCCAACTACGCCAGTCGGCACATCGTTTCCGGCGTCATCCACCACGCGCACTTCCGTGTTGATGACCGGAATACCACCGGCACCCAGTTTGTCCAAATGCCGTTCAGGCGGCAGGTATACGCCTCCTGGCCCTCCCTCCGTCAAACCGCATAAGTTGTAAAATTGGTCGGTCTGAAACATCTCCATGCTCTGCTTGACCACCTCGGGCGCCATCGGCGCCGCACCGTAGGCGCAACGCTGCACCGAAGTCAGGTCAAATGTGCCTGCGGGCACTTGCAGCATATAGGAATACATCGTCGGCACCCCGAAAAAGAGAGTGATTTTTTCCTCCTGGATGGTTTTCATCACTTCCACCGGATGAAATTCGCGCATCACCACATGGGTAGCCCCCACGTATGTTCCGGATACCAGAAAAAGGTTTAATTGTGCGCTGTGGAACAGCGGCGCCACATGCAACAACCGGTCTCGCGGATTGACGCTCATACTGGCGATGATGTTCATCCCCACGTACAGAATCCGGTGATGATCAAACAGCGCCCCTTTCGGCCGGCCGGTCGTCCCCGAGGTGTACAGGATCTCACAGTCATCCGATTCCTCTACTTCCACCTCTGGCTCAGCCGCCGACTCATCCAGCAGGCTGGTCCATGGCAGGCTTCCCTCCGGCGGCTGATCACCGACGACATAGACTGACCGGATAGCCGGGACCTCCCTGGCCGCTGTCAGAACCGTTTCAGCCAGCGCCCCATCGGCAATCGCCAGAATGCTGTCGGAGTGGTCCAGAATGTACTGGATTTCGGGTGCCGTGAGGCGGAAGTTGATGGGCACGACGACGCCACCCACCTTGAGAATCGCATAATAACTGATCACGAAATGATCGGAATTGGTCATCACAAGGGAGATTTTGTCCCCTTTCCGGATTCCGAGTTTCAGCAAACCGTTGGCCAGCCGGTTCACCTGTTCGTTCAGCTGCCGGTAAGTGTACCGCCTTCCCTCGCAGACCAGGGCCTCGTGATCAGGAATCCTGATGGCATTGATTGAAAGCGTTTTCCCAATGTTCACTGCCGACACCTCCATGAATATCGCTGTAAGAAATCGCCCGCCCAAAAGGATAGCGCTTTCACAATGATTATCATACAATGTTCGGATTGTAATTTAAAGATCCATTTTTCACAAAATATTTTAGAGTGTTTTTTTGCTTGCTTCATACTGCTGCTTCAGCACCGATTTTTGCACCTTTCCAGCCGGTGTCAATGGCAGCTCATTCACAATGACAAATTCCCTCGGCACTTTGTAATCGGCCAGGTGTTTCCGGCAAAACGCCTTCAACTCCTCTTCCGTCACCTCGCACCCCGGTCTGGGCAGGATATAAAACCTCCCCACCTCTCCAAACACCGGATCCGGAATGCCGATTCCGGCGGCAATGGCCACTTTCGGATGCGTTATCAGGAGATTCTCAATCTCAGCGGGATAGACGTTGAATCCCCCTTGGATGTACATCTCTTTTTTCCGGCCTTTCAGGTAGATGTATCCTTCTTCATCCAGATAGGCCAAATCACCGGTGTACAGCCAGCCGTCCGCAGAAAACGCCTCTTTCGTCTCTGCCTCCAAACCGTCATACCCTTTGGCCACGCAATCTCCCTTGATGGCCAGCTCTCCGATCTCGCCTAACGGCAATTCCTCCTTCCCTGGCCCTACCACCTTCATCTGGAAATCGCCGATGATCACCCCAATACTCTGGGCCACCTTTTCCGGTGTGTCATCCAGCCGCGATATCACACATGCCCCTGATGTTTCACTGGCACCGTACAGATTGACCAGTTTCGCACCGGGAAATCGCTCGTTGATCAATCGGCACAACTGCGGTTCGACGTTGGAACCGCCGGCGACGCACAGGCGGACCGAAGAAATGTCGTACTTATCGAACTGAGGCACGTTGAACATCATCACAAACATGGTCGGAACGCCGCCCAAGATCGTGATCCGGTGCTTCTCAACGGCCTGCAGAACCAGATCGGGACGAAAATGGGGAATCAGGACCACCGAACTGTTGCTGACGAGCGCGACCATCACGGCACAGGTAATCCCTCCGACATGGTTGAGGGGCAGATGCCCTGTACCGATATCCTCTTCCGTGATCCGAAGGTGTTCCGCTTGCGCCCTGGCGGAAGCCAGCATGCTTTTGTGCGTCAGCATCGCCCCCTTAGGCCGGCCTGTGGTACCCGAAGTGTAAATGATGATCATGGTGTCATCTTCGGCCACCTCCTGGCCGGCACTTGCCAGGAGGTCGGTACGCGCGTCGGATGCCAGCAATTCCTCAAATGACAAACTTCCGGGAAACCCTTCGCCGATAAAGACAAACCGCTCCACCGTCGGGATTTTCTCGCGAAAGGCATAGAAAAAGTCGCGAAAATTGAACTCCGGTGTTTCATCCACACTGATCAGCAACTTGACCGCTGATCGATTGAGCATGTATTCCAGTTCCGTCTCACGATAGCGAGCATTTAAAGCCACCACGCCGGCGCCGATCTTGGCCGCGGCAAAAAAGGCAATCAGCCACTCCGGTTGATTCAGGGCCAGGATGGCGATCTTGTCCCCCCTTCGTATCCCTTGTTCCATCAACGCAGTAGCCAGGCGATCCGAGTGTTCGTCCAGTTCTCTGTAGCTGAACTTCTGATTCCGGTAGTAGAAAAAGGGTTTGCCGGGCGCCCGGCGGGCGGCATCCCGCAGCGCTTCGCTGACAGTACGCTGCTTCATCCTTCTGTCGCCTCCATCCGATCATGGTTTTTGATGATTCAGACAGATTCCTTCGCATAGAAATCACGGTACGTGTCGCGCAATACGTGTTTCTGGATTTTCCCCGTTGTTGTCATCGGGAACTGTTCAATGATTTGAACCGCTTTCGGAACTTCAAAGCCCCCCAAATGTCCTTTGCAGAATTGGATCAGTTCTTCCCCGCTTGCCCGAGCGCCGGGCTTAAGGGTGACAAATGCGGTGACCGCCTCGGACCACCGGGGATGGGGCAGGCCGACCGCCGCCGCATTGGCCACCGCAGGATGGCTGAGCAATACCTGCTCCACCTTGATCGAGGGGACATTCTCACCGCCGGTTTTGATCATGTCTTTCTTCCGATCGACAAAAAGAAGTTGCCCATCGGCATCAAACATCCCCAGATCACCCGTGTGATGCCAACCGTGCAGGCGACTCTCGGCAGTGGCCTCCGGATTTTTGTAGTATCCCTCCATCACATTGGGACCGCGGTGGACAATTTCTCCGACCTGTCCGGGCGGAAGCAAGTTTCCTTCCTCATCCATGATCGCGGTGTCATTGATAATTGAAGGGCTTCCCCAGTAAGATCCGAAACGGCGCAACTGTTCTTCCGGCTTGAAAAACGTGGTGCCCGGATACATCTCCGTCTGTCCGCTGCCCAGCGCAAAATTGGGGCACAGCTCCGCAATCGCGCGCCGCAAGGTGTTCTCGTCCATGGGTGCCATCGCATAAAGGCAAAATTTCAGACTGGACAAATCGTAGCTCGCACGTTCCGGGTGATCCAGCAGCACGCGGTACATCATCGGCAAGGCAAACACCCACGTGATCTTCTCCCGTTCGATAGTTGCCATCAGCGTTACCGGATCAAAGCCGCGAAGAATCACGTTGGTCGCGCCAATGTGAAGAAACGAGGTGAGCATGCTGTGCTGCGCACAGTGAAAAAGGGGCATCATCGCAGTCGCAACATCGTCCGCTCTCAGATTCATTTCGATAATGTTCCCCAATGACGCAATGTAGACGGCAAGATGGCTCTGCATCACGCCCTTTGGCCGTCCGGTGGTCCCGCTGGTGTACATGATCTGCGCCACGTCCCGTTCCGCGATTTCCAGGAGAGGCTCTTCCGTCGGCTGAAGCGCTAAAGCGCTTTCAATAATTGGCAGACCATCCTCAGACGGCAGACCCGCATACGGGATGATCACCATCTTGTCCACGGTCTCCATCAGCAGATTCCGCAGGGAAGGATTGGCGAATAATTGATCATCCACGATCACCAACCGGGCTTCGGAATGGGTAAGAATATACTGGATATCCGCAGGAGCAAGCCCCGGGTTAATGGGGACCCACACCATTCCCGCCTTATGGATTCCGAACATTGCGACAACAAAGTCTGCAGAATTTTGACAGATGGTCGCAATCTTGTCCCCCTTCCGAAATCCCTGGCTGAGCAGATAGTGGGCAAATTGGTTGGATTGTCCCTCCAATTCTTGAAAGGTCATTCGCCGCTTTCCATCCACGATGGCGGTTTTGCTGGGATACCTCCTCGCGCTGCGACGGATAATGTCGCCAATGGCAACCCGGTTAATCAACGTCACGGAATTCACAACGACCCCTCCTCTATACAGGATATACAGGATAAAATTCATAATTATATCATAATATATTTAGTGAATATCTTAAAGTATTTTCTTGAAATAATTTTTTAATTATTTTTTCCAAAATAATAAAGCGCATCCTGACTGCCGTGTCAGACAGGTGCGCTCATCTGTTCAAGGATCAGCCTTCTCGTCGTCACGTTTGCCCGCAACCCTTTCTCACTGGTTCTCAACGATTCCCAATCGCTTTACCAGGATCTCATTCATGATCTGGGTTGTGCCGCCGCCAATCGACTGGATACGGGCATCCCGCCAATAACGTTGAACCGGATACTCCATCATGTATCCGTTCCCACCGTGAATTTGCAGAGCCATATCCGTGACCCGGCTGACCATCTCGCCGGCGTAAGCTTTGGCCATCGTCGTCTCGATCACCGCGTCTTCCCCTTGCGCGTATTTATAAAGGGCGTAATAGGTCAAGTGACGCGCCTTTTCCAAATCGACCGCCATATCCACCATTTTGTGCCGCAGCGCCTGAAACTGGCTGAGCGTCCGGCCAAATTGCGTGCGTTCCTGGCTGTAGCGGATCGCATCTTCCAGGGCCTTTTCCGCAAGGGCCACACTGGACAGGGCAAGCCAGATGCGCTCCCACTGAAAGTTCTTCATGATATAGTAGAAGCCCTGGTTCTCTTCCCCCAGCAGGTTTTCTGCCGGTACGCGCACATCTTCAAAAACCAGCTCAGCGGTGTCCGATGAACGCCACCCCAGCTTCCGCAAACTCTTTCCGACTCGAAACCCCGGCCACTTGCTCTCGACGATGAACAGGCTGATGCCGCGGTACCCGCGTGATGGATCGGTTTTCGCCGCGACGCACACGTAATCGGCATGGACACCGTTGGTGATGAACATTTTGCTGCCGTTGAGAACATAGTGGTCTCCTTCTCTTCTGGCTGTTGTGGCAATGGCGGCCACATCGGATCCCGTATTGGGTTCGGTGATGCCCAGCGCGGCGATCATCTCGCCCCGAATCGCCGGTTCCAGGTACTTGCGTTTCTGCTGCTCGTTGCCGTATTTCCAGACAGGCGTCATGGCAATATTGGCATGTGCGCCGATGGCCGCAGCCACGCCACCTGCGCCGCACTTGGAAAGTTCCTCAATAAAGACCGCCTCTGTGACGAGATCTGCCCCCGCTCCCCCATACTCCTTCGGAAACTTCAGGCCCAGGTAACCCAATTCACCGCATCGGCGGAAAAGCTGGCGCGGCACCTCGCCGGCCCGTTCCCATTCCTCTACATGAGGCAGGATCTCTTTTTCCACAAATTTCTGGACACTTTTCCGAAACATCTGATGCTCTTCCGTAAAAATCCAGTGAGACACCTACATCCCCCCTTTCAACCAGCCTCAGATGTTCATTTGCTTGGCGATGATTTCTTTCATGATCTCATCCGTCCCGCCGCCAATCCGATACAAGCGCGTATCACGCCAGATACGCTGGATCGGATATTCCATCATATAACCATACCCGCCGAAAATCTGCAGCGCCCGATCCGCCACCCAATGGGCCACTTGGGCGGCAACCAGTTTCGCCATGGAAATCTCTTTCGTCGGCACCTCGCCACGTGCAAAACGATAGGCTGCCGCATACGTCAGATGACGCGCCGCCTCGATTTCGGTCGCCATCTCAGCCAGCAAGTGGGCGATCACCTGAAATTGGCTGAGCGGCCGTTGAAACGCCTTCCGCTCTTTGGCGTAATCGCGGGCCAGTTCATAGGCGTACTGTGCCATGCCGACTGAACCGGCCGCCCCGATGAGGCGTTCTCCCTGCAATTGCCACATGATCTGGTAAAATCCCTTCCCCTCTTCGCCAAGGAGGTTTTCCTGCGGCACCCGTACATTGTCAAAAACGATCTCAGCCGTATCCGAAGAACGCATGCCTACTTTATCCAGCTTCCGGCTGACCGAGACACCGGGACGATCCAGTTCCACGAGAAAAAGGCTCAGCCCCTCGTATCCCGGTTTATCCGATGTGCGGACCACCATCGTGATAAAATCAGCCCGCGGGCCATTGGTGATAAACGTTTTGCTGCCATTGATCACCCAGTCATCCCCGTCACGCACGGCCCGCGTTTGGATACCCGCCACATCAGACCCGTGGTTGGGCTCGGTAATCCCGATGGCCGCCAATTTCTCCCCGCGGATCGCCGGCTTCAGAAAACGCTCGATCTGATCCGGCGTGCCAAATTCCAGGATCGGCGGCGTTGCCATGTCGGTCTGCACCGCAATCGCCATCGGGAACCCTCCGGCTCCGCAACGGGCCATCTCTTCTGCCAAGACAATAACGGAAAAATAATCTCCCCCTTGTCCGCCCACCTCTTCCGGATAGCGCAAGCCTAAAAAGCCCAACTCTCCCATCCGTTTGACAATCTCCCGCGGAAACTCTCCTTTCTCCTCCCACTCTTCGATGTAAGGCGTCACCTCATTTGCGACAAACCTGCGGATCACTTTCCGCAACGCTTCGTGCTCCTCTTGAAAATACGGCGGATAACGCACCTCTGACCCCCCATTTCTCTGGCTTCATGACCGTCCGGCCCGCCTTCAGACAAATCTGTCCGTCATGGAACGATCAATTAGCAAGCCGGTTTTTTGGCCACCAGGATTTTCTTCATCGCGCTGACCACCACTTCACCGGTCTGCTTCTTAATCTCCTGACGAAAGGTCAGTACGCCGCCCCGCTCTCCTTTATCTGTCTTCTCCGTCACCTCGGACTCAACATGAATGGTGTCGCCGATAAAAGTGGGATTGACAAAGCGCACCCGATCCATCCCGTAAAAGGCGATGAGATATCCTGGTTGCAAATTGCATAGGCCCGTGCCGATAGACAGGACCAACATGCCATGTGCAATCCGCTGTTTGAAAGGTGTCGTCTTCACATATTCCACATCGGTGTGCAACGGATACCAATCTCCCGAAATGCCGGAGAAGTTGACCAGATCGGCTTCCGTGATCGTCCGGCCGCGCGATACGAAACGCTCCCCAATTTCATATTCCTCAAAGTATTTGTCGATGTTCACCTTCGTCTCCCCTTTCTCCAACCAGCCTCGCTTGGGCATCGTCTACCGTCAAGTTACAGGTTATTTTCCCATGTGCGCCAAAAAACCGGTGTCAAACCGTCCTTCCTGAAACGCTTCATTCCGGCACACCTCAAGCAATAATGGCAGATTGGTCTTCAAACCTTCCACCATCATCTCTGAAAGCACACGGATCATCTTCTCAATCGTTTCTTTCCGCGTCGCACCGGAGGTAATCACCTTCCCGATCATCGGATCGTAAAACGGCGTCACCTGGTTTCCTTCCTCTACCGCGAAATCATACCGCGCGCCTTCCGGCAATACCAATCGCTCCACCTTGCCCGGAGAAGGAAGAAAGGTTTTCGGATCTTCTGCGTAAATCCGGCATTCCAGGGCATGGCCCGTTTGTCTGATCGCCTCCTGCGCCAAGCCAAGGGGCTCGCCCGCCGCAATCCGCAGCTGCAACTCCACCAGGTCCAACCCGGTCGTCTCTTCGGTGACCGGGTGTTCCACCTGGAGGCGGGTGTTCATTTCGAGGAAATAAAAATTGCCCTCACCGTCAAAAATGAATTCCATCGTGCCCAGATTGGTGTAATCAATCGCCTCCATGCCCCGGAGCGCCGCTGCAAACAGCGCCTCCCGCATCCTCTCGTCCAGGAAGGGGGAAGGGGTTTCCTCCAGCACTTTCTGGTGCCGGCGCTGAATGGAACATTCACGCTCGAACAGATGAATGCCTTGACCATGCGCATCCCTCGCCACCTGCACCTCAATGTGCCGCGGCTGGGTGATCCATTTTTCAAGAAACACTTCCCCGCTGCCGAAATAGGTTTGCGCCCGCTGCCTGGTGGAAACAAATGCCCTCTCCAACTCCTCCGGCGTACGGACCACTTGCATGCCGATCCCGCCGCCGCCGGCGCTGGCTTTCAGCATCAAGGGATACCCAATCTCCGCCGCGATGCGTTTCGCTTCCTCTACCGTAGGAATGTCCTCATCCCATCCGGGGACGACCGGAACCCCGGCCTGCCGCATCTTGCGGCGCGATGCTATCTTGCTGCCCATCGCTTGAATCACTTCCGGACGAGGCCCAATAAAGACCAGCCCTTTTTCCAGACAGCGGCGGGCAAACGCCGGATTTTCCGACAAAAATCCGTAACCCGGGTGGATCGCTTCGGCACCCGTAGCGATGGCGGCATCCAGGACTTTCTCAATGTCCATGTAACTTTTGGCGGCCGGGGCCGGTCCCAGCAGGACCGACTCATCCGCCTCCCTGACAAAGGGCATCTCTTTGTCCGCTTCCGAATAAACGGCCACCGTTTGAATGCCCAGCTTTCGGCACGTTTTGATGACACGGCGGGCAATCTCACCGCGATTGGCAATCAAAATTTTCTTAAAGTATGACATCTCTTTCCACTCCTTCCCCCACTTCCCGAACACAGTCACTTGTCGGTGTCCGCAGCACGTGTTTCACCATAGACTCTTCCCCTGCGCCTTCAGCCCCAATCCGAGCCCATGCCCGCTCGTTACCCGAGCACGACCACCACATCACCTTCCTGGACAAACTCTCCCTCCGCGACCCGGACTTCTTTTACAGTACCGCCCTCCTCAGCGACAATCGGGATTTCCATTTTCATTGATTCCAAAATCATCACCTCGTCACCCGGGTTTACCTGATCCCCCGGCTGAACCAGAATCCGAAACACAGTCCCACTCATGCTGGATGTCACATTCATGCGAACACATCTCCCTTATCGGATAAGTTTAGAGTATTTTAGTTGAAAGCATGGCATCACAAGAATTTATCTGTGCATTTATCTTTAAATCACAAAACTCGCAAGCCAAATCGCATGTAGCAAAGGAACCGGCAAGATCATCTAAACGGGATGAACCGGATTGCGTTTTTCAGGCAGGGTCACGCTTTTGCTCTCGTACAGGCGGAAACGGCGAATGACTTCCTGGCGCAAATGGTCAAAAGGAATAATCTCATCCACAATCAGCTCGGAAGCAACGCGGTAAATATCAATATCTGCCGCGTATTCCTGGCGTTTCCGGGCAATAAATTCCGCCCGCTCCTCCTCGGGAAGTTCCTGTATTTTGTTGTAGTACACCGCGTTGACTGCCGCCTCCGGGCCCATGACGGCAATGGAGGCAGACGGCAAAGCGATACAAGCGTCCGGTTCAAAGGCTGGCCCTGCCATGGCATACAGACCGGCGCCATAACACTTGCGGACGATCACCGAGAGTTTGGGCACCGTCGCCTCGGAGACGGCAGAAATCATTTTCGCGCCATGGCGGATGATCCCCGCCCGCTCCACCTGCGAGCCGATCATGAAACCGGGCACGTCCGCCAAAAACAACAGCGGAATGGAAAAAGCGTTGCACAACCAGATAAACCGTGCCGCCTTGTCCGACGAATCGATAAACAGCGTGCCGCCTTTCACCTTGGGCTGGTTGGCGACGATACCGACCACCTTGCCATCCATCCGCGCCAAGCCGGTAATGATCTCGGGGGCATACAATTTCTTGATTTCGAACCAGCTGTCCCGGTCGATGATCCGATCGATCAACTCGTACATGTCAAACGGCGCATTCTGGTTCTCCGGGATGATCTCGCCAATCCGGCGCCCTTCTGCCGGCGGCCGGGCCTCGACGACAGCCGGTTTTTCACGAAAGTTCTGGGGCATGTAAGAAAGGTATTGTTTGCACACCTCGATGGCCTCTTCCTCCGTTTGCACCAGCACATCCCCCAGACCGCTCACGGTACAATGCATCCTGGCGCCGCCCATCTTTTCCATGCTCACCTTTTCCCCGATCGCCACCTCGACCATCCGCGGCGAACCGAGATAGGCGCTGGCATTGTGTTCCACCATGATCACCAAGTCGCAAAAGGCGGGCACATAAGCGGCGCCGGCCGGCGATGGACCGAACAGAATCGCGATCTGCGGCACCACTCCGGACAGTTGCACCTGGTTGTAAAAAATTCTTCCAGCATGACGGCGGCCAGGAAACATTTCAATCTGATCGGTAATCCGGGCACCGGCTGAGTCAATCAGATAGAGAATCGGGATTTTCAAAGCCATGGCCTTCTCTTGAATCCGGATGTTCTTTTCGACCGATTTGGCTCCCCAGGAACCGGCCTTCACGGTTGAATCAGCGGCAAAAAAGCAGACCGGCCGCCCCCCGATGGTTCCGATGCCTGTCACCGTGGCGTCGGCAGGCAAATCGGGATCCTCGTTATTGGCAAACAGTCCATCTTCCACGATCGATCCGGGATCAAACAGCAGTTCCAGGCGCTTGCGGACAAACAGTTTGCCCTGTTCCGCGTTTTTTTCGTGATATTTCTGCGCACCTCCACGCAGTATCCGCTCTTTTTCGGCAAGCAGTTTTTCATTCGTCTGAGCCATTCACTGTCCTCCTCGTTCTAGCCCGTAGCGCTTGTTGCATGAACATCCATCGAATCATGGCAGCTTCTCGCCAAAGATCGCTTGTGCCATTCATTGATGTTTAAGAAGCAAATTCCGTGCCAATACTTTCATTCCATTTTCTGACGTTAAACACGGGAATCGACGTGATGAAAACCAGCAAGAGAACTATACATTTGTAAGCAAAAATATACACTTGTTTACCGTCAAACATCTTGCCCGGCGATACTCACCGTTCGCCTAGATGGCGATACGCTTCCCGCAACTTGTACTTGGTAATCTTTCCGGATGGCGTTCGGGGCAATTCCTCCACGAATACCACATGCCGGGGCGTTTTATATCCAGCCAGATGCTCCCGGCTGTAGCGGATCACTTCCTCTTCCGTCAATTCAGCTTCGGGCTTGGGGACAATCACGGCGCAGACCGCTTCCAAATATTTTGGATCGGGAACTCCGATGATGGCCACATCTTTGATTCCCGGATGACGGATCAGCACATCCTCCAGTTCCGCCGGATAGATATTTTCTCCCCCGCTGCGGATCATATCCTTTTTCCGTCCTGAAATGATCAGGTACCCCTCTTCGTCGATCCGGCCCAGATCGCCCGTCTTGCACCAGCCGTCAACAAAAGTATCCCGCGTCGCCTCCGGCTTGCCCCAGTATTCCCTGGCGACAGCGGGACTCTTGATCCAGATTTCGCCAATCTCACCCCGCTTCAGCGTGCGCCCAGAATCATCTGCGATCTTGATCTCCACCAATGGCAACGGTTTGCCGACGGTGTGCCCTTTGACAGCCGCATCCTGCGGGTCTAGGGAAGCCGCAATGGGCGTGCCTTCTGTCAGACCGTAGATCTGGATCAAGCCGACATGCGGAAATTGCTCATTTAACCGCTCAATCGCCCAGGGCATCACCGGATCGCCGCCGGAGAGGATGGCTTTCATCCCGGGCAACGAATAGGCAGCCAAATCCTCCAGATTCAACATGTCGTATATCATGAAGGGAAACAACAACGCATAGGTCACCTTCTCTTTTTCCATGACCCTCAAGACACGCCGGATGTCAAACCCGCCGCTCTTGGTGATGATCACCCGCCCGCCTGCCAGCAACGTCGGCAGCGCCAAGTCCTCCATTGCACCGACGTGATACAACGGTCCCGTCGTCATGCTGACATCGGTCGCGCACAGTCCCCATTTCATCACCTGCATCGAAGAAAACCAGAGCGTGTTGGCGTGGGTCCACAGAGCTCCCTTGGGTCTTCCGGTCGTTCCCGAGGTATACATCAACATCACCGGATCCTGTGCATCGATCGGAATCGAAGCGCTTACAACGGGCTCCCCTTCCATCAACACTTCCCAAGGTTCGCACCAGTCCGGGCAAGATTCCCCTTCTCTGCACAAACAGATGTATTTCGTCACGGGCACCAGGTCGCGAATCGGCTCAATCCGTTCCACGAAAGCCGGCTCCAAACACAAGATCTTCGTCCCCGAGTCGTTTAACGCGTACTCCAGCTCTTCACTGACAAGGCGGAAGTTGAGCCGCACCGCAATCGCCCCGATTTTTGCGGCGGCGAAGTAAACGGCCCAGTACTCCAAACAGTTGTATAACAGGATCCCTATCCGGTCCCCTTTTTGCACACCCATGCTTAAAAACGCATTGGCATACCGGTTACTCACCTCATGCAGCTCCTGATACGTCCAGCGCGGGCCATCCTCCAACTGCAAGGCCACTTGTTGCGCATCAATGCCGCATGTCTCGCCAGTGATTCGCCGCAACAGGTAACCCACATCCATGCCTCATTCCCCTCTCATCCCAGATGACTTCATCACGGTCACGCCTCATTGACAATCTTGCGCACCTCATGATCCAGTTCCGCTTGCCGCTGCTGCGTCAACATGGAGACAGCGATAAACACCGCAATCGAAACGGCAAACGTAAAGGCACCATTGATCACGCCCGGAGGAAGCACCTTGAGTCCATACTTTCCGCCGACCTCCAAAACAAAACTCAGCACCAATCCAACCACAATGCTGCTCACGGCCCCCGCGGCCGTCGCGCCCTCCCATAACAGCCCCAGCACCACCGCAGGAAAAATGGTGGTGGCGAAGGTTCCCCAACCAAACACGCCTAAAAGCGCCACCAGCGTATCCATATACACGGCAAAGAGAAATGAGAGCACAAACAACAACAATGTCACCATCCGGCTCCAGAACAGCTCATTCTTCACCTGAATCCCCAGTGCTTTCGGAATATCCCTGACAATGCAAGCCGCTCCCAAATTGACAAAACTGCTGCCCGTCGACATGATCGCCGCCATCAGACCGGCCATCACCAGGCCCGCCACGACAGGCGAAGCGTATTCCAGCAAAAAGGTGGTCAATGTCTGATCCGGGGAAGAAATCTTCGGAAATTCCCCTTTGATCGACAGCGACAAGGCGGCCAACCCAATCCCGATCGCGATCAAGGTCGAAAGCATGTAGGCGAACGATGATGTAAAAGCGCCCCATTTCAACTCCTTTTCGTTTTTCACCATCAAGAACTTGGTCAAAAAATGCGGTTGTCCGGCCGCACCGAGGCTGAATAACACAAACCAGCAAAAGATGGTGATGAGCGGCATCATCCCGAACGGCGACGTCAAGTCCGGATTTTCTGCATGCAGCGTCTGGTTGATCTCAAGCACCCCTCCGCCTGCCCGCAACGCGGAGAAAAAAACGACGACCGCCGCGAGCACCATCAGAATTCCCTGGAACAAATCGGTGTAAACTCCCGCCACCATGCCGCCGATGGCACTATAAATGGCCATGATCGCCAAACCAATGAAAGAACCGAGCAACAGCGGCCCCCCGAAGATAGCCTGCATCACCACACCCATTGCCTGCACCTGAGTGCCCAAATACCCGATCACACCGAGAAAAATGGCGACGGAAAGCCAAAAGCGCACGGATTCGCTATTGTAACGCTTGGCCACCAGATCCCCTAACGTGTAAATCTCGCCCAAACCCCCGAGCCGCCAAATTTTTCTTCCCACAAGAAACCACGTCAGGGCAAACCCGAGCGGCGCGGCAAACATCACTCCCACCACAAATCCCAATCCGTTGCTGAAGGTTTGCGAAACCCCGCCGACGACACCAAAGCCGCTTTGAATCGAAGCGAAGGCGGCGATGGCCATCGTCAACATCCCGATATTGCGGCCCGCAATAAAGAAATCCCCGCTGCTCTTGGTGCGCTTGACCGCCCAAATTCCAATCCCCATCGTTATAAGCAAATAAAGGATGGCAATCACCAGAATGATACTGTTCATCTAGATATCCCCCTTCCCATGCTCAGCCTATCCTTCCAATCCCCTGGCCCGGTTGGACAATGTTCGCTGTTCCTTGGAGAACAGCACCGCGTAAAAGACCCCGAGGATGGAACCGAGCGGCCAGATGAGGTAAACGACGATAAACGTTGCGGGCCGCCAGCCCAAGATGTAAGCGTCGGGTTGCAAAAAGCTCAGCCAGACCGTGAGAGAAAACAACAATGCATAGATGAGGGCGACCATCGCCGGCAAGAGAGTGGTTCGCATGCCGGCGACAAGACTCACTCCGATTAACGCCAGGCCCGCATACAGAACCACCGCCCATTGGTTGAGCAACATGCCGGCAATCAAGACACAAACGATAAACAACATGCCGATCATCGCGCGTTGATCGCGGTTCTCCATGCCTTCCCTTCCTCCTTTCCCTTTTGGCTTCACACATTCCCGATATCTTTCATCAGCTGCTCCAAAGCGTCGGCATCCTCAAGCCCAGTCCTGTCCCCCTTCACTTGTCCTTCCGTCACCAACTCCCGCAGCATGCGGCGAATGATTTTTCCACTCCGTGTCCGCGGCAGGGCGTCGACGAGGTAGATGCGTGCCGGCCGGGCAAAGGCGCCAATTTCCTGAACCACTTGGTTCATCAGCGCCTCTTCCAGTTCCTTGGACTTCTCCGTACCCGGTTCAAGCAGGACAAAGGCAACGGGAACCGCTCCTTTAATCGGATCAGGTTTTTCCACCACAGCCGCCTCCACGACATTGGGATAGGCGACGAGAGCGCTTTCCATTTCCATCGTCGAAATGCGGTGGCCGGACACATTGATCACATCATCCGTCCTCCCGAGCACCCAATAGTGCCCATCCGCATCCCGCACTGCCGCGTCCCCTGTGAAATAGGCCCCAGGCACCTGTGAAAAGTAGGTGTTGAGATAACGTTCCCGATCGCCATACACATCCCTTGCCAACGAGGGAAACGGCCGGCGGATGATCAAGTTTCCCGGCACTCCATCGGGACAGGACTCTCCCTTTTCATCCACAATGTCCAATACATGGCCGAAAAGCGGCACGCCGCAAGAACCGGGTTTCATCGGCACCGCCCCGGGCAAGCCGCACAACGGCGTGCCGCCCGTTTCCGTCTGCCCCCAGGTATTGGAAATGACCGCTTTTCCCCCACCCAGATGCCGGTACACCCACTCCCAGGCTTCGGGGTTGAACGGCTCACCGACGGAAGCGAACAGCTCTAAGCTGCTCAGATCGTACTGTTGCGGCAACTCCTTGCCGAATTTGACCAACATCCGGTAAGCGGTGGGTGCCGAAAACAATTTGTTTACCCGGTAGCGTTCGATCATTTCGTAGACACGGCCCGGATGGGGATGATCCAACGCCCCTTCATACAAGATCACCGTCGCGCCCAAAGCCAGTCCGCCCACCAGGACGAAAATGTGCGACGTCAACCAGCCGATATCGGCGGTATTCCAATAGATGTCCCGCTCCTGCAGATCCAGGGAATACTTGGTATAGGCATAGGTTCCCACTAAAAACCCGCCGTGTGCGTGAACAATCCCTTTCGGCTTCCCGCTTGTGCCGCTGGTATAAATCAACAAGCCCGGTTCGTTCGCTTCCACAGGTTCGCATGGATAATCCCGGCCCGCTCCTTGCATTTCCTCGGACCAGTCGAGATCCCTGCCGGGGGTCATCGGCACCTCGACGCCGCCCCTGCGAAAAACAATCACCTTTTCAATGGTCGGCGCCTCTGCGATCGCCTTATCGGCGTTTTCTTTCAGGGGAATCACCCGCCCGCGGCGGTAACTGACATCAGCGGTGATCAGGATCTTGGCTTTGGAATCATTGATCCGCTCACGCAGCGCCTCCGGCGAAAACCCGGCAAACACCGTATTGTACACCGCCCCGATGCGGAAACAGGCCAACAACGCGATGAACGTCTCAGGCAAATTTTGCATGTAAACCGAAATGACATCCCCTTTTTTCACGCCGTGCCTTTTCAAAACATTGGCGAAACGGCACACTTCGTCGTGCAGCATCTGGTAAGTAAGAACTTTGGAACTTCCGTCTTCTCCTTCCCAAATAATGGCCGCCTTGTTTCGCCGGTGCGTCTCCAGGTGTCGATCCACGCAGTTGTCGCAAATATTGATCATGCCCCCGCGAAAAAACTGGAAATCAGGCAAACTGCCCGTAAGCACCTCCTTCCAAGGCGCCATCCAACGGAGCTCTTTGGCCACCTCTTCCCAGAACAATTCGGGAGACGCCTTTGTCTTTTCATACTTTTGTTGATACTCATTCATACTGCGGACGTAGGAGACACTGCGAATCGACTCAGAAGGTTCGATCAAGCGCGCTTGCTGAATCATCTTCAAAGATTCTTCGTGTCCGTAAATTTCCATTGCACTCCCCTCTCTTCTGCATGTTTATTCCAAAATTCTCGGATGAATGAAATAAAAGAAGTATTTCACCCATCTAAAATCAGCAAAAAGTATGCCAACGTCAAAAAAACACGCCATCATTTCTCGGGTAAAAAATTCTTCATAAAAATGTCTTGATTCTTGGTAATCATTTGATTTGCAGAACACCCAAATGGATGATAGGATAAACAAGTAGATTAAAATCATACATTTGTCTATTTTTTTATACAGGAGGGAAATTTGTGTTAGTCCGGGAGTTTTCGACGCGTGAATTCATCTCCATCACGCCTGAGCACACGATACGGGATTGTCTGAAAGCTTTCCTTGAACATCGGATCGGCATCGCCTGCGTCACCGACTCCGAAGGCCACCTGGAAGGCATTGTCACAAAATACACGCTATACCGTTTGCTCCTGGCCGGACACTCCCTGGACGCCCCGATCGCTCCCGCGATTCGGCGCAACGTGGTCAGCTTTTACCAAGATGATACGCTCGAATTTGCCAAGGACACCTTTATCGAGAACAACGTGGCGCATGGCGTGGTTCTGGATGAGCAAGACCGCGTCGTCGGCGTCATGGGACAGGCAGATATCATCCGCGGCTTTCTCAGCGAGACGGAGTTGCTTCTGAATCAGACCCGCGCCCTCGTCGAACAACTTCAGGACGCCGTCATATCCGTCAATCTGCAATATCAGGTGGTCACCTATAACCATGCAGCCGAAGAGTTGTTCGGCTACCCCCGCCACAAGGTTTTGGGGCAGCCGGTTGACAGCATCTTCCCCGAGTTGTATGAGTATTTCTATCTCGCTCTGGAAAAAGGCGAACGGCGGGAGCCATGCCGCATCCGCCTCGCCTCCGTCACCGTCATCGGGTCCTTTGTCCCTCTTCTCGACTGGGGGAACATCACCGGAGCGGTAGCCGTTCTGAAAGACATCACTTCATATGAAAATGTGGCAAAAGAACTGGAGACGACAAAGAAACTGGAACGCACGCTTGACAGCGCCCTGCAGCTTTCGTACGACGGCGTGATGATCACGGACGAACACGGCAAGATCACGAAGGTCAACCCTGCTTTCCTGGACATCTACCAACTGGATCACAACGAGGTGGTGGGATACCCGGCCGCGGTGGTCACACCCGAGCTGCCAATCCAGGAAATTCTGTCCCATAAACGACGCATCGAAGGGGAAATTAGAGAAATCCGCGGCAAAAAATGCGTCGTCACCTTGCAACCGATTATCCGTAGCGGGAAGTGCGAAGGCGCGATCGCCAAAATCATTTTTCACAAATTGGACCAATGGAAAGACGTCTTCCGCAGGCTGGAGCAACTGGAGAGCGAACTCAGCTATTATCGTGGCGAATTGAATCGGATGACCCAGAAAAGCGCCTTTGATCGGATCGTCTCAAAAGATGAAAAAATAACAAAAATAAAAAATGAGGCGTATCTCGCGTCGGAAGGATCCTCCACTGTCCTCATTACCGGAGAAAGCGGGACGGGCAAAGAACTTTTTGCAGAAGCCATCCACGAGGAATCGGGCCGGCCCGGCAACTTCGTGAAGGTCAACTGTGCCGCCATTCCCGCTGAATTGTTGGAATCGGAGTTTTTCGGATATGCCGAGGGCGCCTTTACCGGTGCGCGAAAAGGAGGTAAGCCGGGCAAGTTCGAACTGGCCGATCGGGGCACCCTCTTCCTTGACGAAATTGGCGACATGCCGCTGGCCTTGCAGGCCAAACTGCTACGGGTCCTGCAAGAACAAAAGTTTGAGCGCGTGGGCGACACCCAAACCAGACAGGTGGATGTACGGATCATCGCCGCCACCAACAAAGATCTTCGGCAGATGGTGCGCCAGGGCACCTTCCGTGAGGACCTGTACTACCGGATCCATGTCATTCACATCCACATCCCCCCATTGCGGGAACGCTTGGATGACATCCCCATCCTAGCTGAACACCTGATTAAAAAGCTCAATCAAAAGATGAAAAAACAGGTGATCGGCATCACACCGCAGACACTGGAACTTCTCCAGCGGCATGACTGGCCAGGAAACGTGCGGGAACTGGAAAACGTCCTGGAAAGGGCCATGCACCTCGCCGAAGGGGTCTGGATTGAGCCTCATCACTTGCCAGATGAACTGCAACGGAAAACGCCATCCATTTCACTGTCGAAAATGCCTCCTTCACCAGCAACCACTGATCGGTCCGAGGAACCGGAAGCGTTTCCGGCAATCACACCAGACAATCACCAAACCTTGTTGGCCCACGTGGAAAAGCAAGCCATCCTCCAAGCTCTTGAACAATCGGGGGGCAACAGGAGCCAGGCGGCACAGCGTCTTGGCATCAGCCGTGCCACCCTCTACCAGAAAATGAAGAAACACAACATCCAAAGCGAAATTCGCTTCCGCAGCGGAGACAGATAGGATTGAACGGTGATGGCAGTGAATAAGGGAAAACGTTTCATTATTTACTCAAATTAGGTTTTAACTTAAATTAGGTTTCTTTCCTTTCAACGGATTGGTTTGTTCAATGGCATAAGCTACATTTAAGATGATTTCTTCTTTAAATGGGGGGCCAATAATCTGCAGTCCAACCGGCATCTCCTCACTAAACCCGCATGGGACACTTATCGCAGGCAATCCGGTAATATTTTCTGGTCCTGTAAAACGAATCACATGGTCTAAAAAGTTCACTTCTTTTCCGTTTAGCAGCACTGTATCCTGCCCAATCAGTGGAGGTGTAAACGGAAGTGTAGGCGTGATCAAGACATCGACGCTTTGGAATACCTTCCTGAAATCATGATTCAACTGATATCGGATTTGCTGCGCTTGCAGATAGTCTACAGCTGTGACAAGTTCTCCTAGTTCAAGTAAAATGCGCACATCATCTCCGAAGTCTTGTCGGCGCTCAATTAAATTTTGATGGTGAATTGCGCTGGCTTCAGAAATAATGGTTATCATTTCTGCAAATGGCGCAAATTCGATGGAAGGTATGTCAACAGATGTCACCCTCGCTCCCATTTCTTCTAGCAATCTAATTCCATTGCGAACATTTTTTTCAACACCTGAATCGACATCACGAAAAAAGTAGCTTTCATTGATGCCAATAACCAGTTCGTTCACATCTCCAGTTATTGCCGAACGATAAGCAGAAACGGGAACATTGATGCATGTCGGATCCTTATCGTCATATCCCGCAATTACCTCCAACAAAATGGCTGCGTCTTTCACCGTTTTTGTCATCGGGCCAATATGATCCAATGACCATGCTAATGGGAAACAACCATATTTGCTGACCCGTCCATGTGTGGGTTTAAGTCCTACGATGCCACACGCGGAAGCGGGAATGCGAATCGATCCTCCCGTATCGGTACCAAGGGATGCGATTGTCATATCAGCTGCTACAGCCGCACCTGAACCCCCGCTTGAACCACCCGGTATTTTTTCCAAATTCCAGGGATTGCGGCATGGACCAAAATGCGGATTGTTCGTTGTCGCTCCCCAAGCATATTCATGCATGTTTAACCTTCCTGTAAAAATAACCCCCGCTTCCTTTAACTTGGAAACAACAGTTGCATCATAGGAAGGAATGAAATGTCTGTGAATTTTTGAACCCATTGTGACAACTTCATTTTTAAAATAAAGATTATCTTTAAGTGCCATCGGAACGCCGTGCAGAGGACCGCGATAATTACCATTCATGATTTCCTTCTCCGCATTTTTGGCCGCCTCCATCGCTGCATCTGCATCCATCTGAATGTATGCATTAATTTTTTTGTTATGGGCTTCCGTTTGATGAATGACGGCTTCCGTAACTTCTACGGGAGAAACTTTCCGATCGCGAAGGAGCGGAGCCAGTTCTTCGATTGACTTAGCCGCGAGTTCACTCTTCATTCGGCATTCCTCCTTTCAGTGTATGGCACAATGCGATATCGAAATCCCTTAACTTTGCCTTCATTGCATGCTGTTTCATAGCCAAGATCGATTCCCATTGTGCTATAAGTATAGGATAATCTTGCTCCGGCGCCTGAACGCCTTTCGCTTGTAAAATGGCTCGAATCATTTGTTCCAAAGCTGCTCGCCTCCCTTTTACAAAAACGATTCATTCGATGACCATACGAATGTCTACTGGATTTCACCGTTCTTTGCGTCAGGATTCCATCAAGCTCGCACAATCTTTGACAGCTATTCAAAACCCCGAAGGCAATTCTTCTCCATCCTTATGCATTTCATCTCCCTTCCTTGCTGTTATCCAGCAAAAGAGAGCAGTTCTTCCAGTAATCATTCTTTTGTTTCTTATCTTAATGTTTAGCAAAATTGATGCCAATCGGGACAAGAGGATCTTAAACTGTAAAATACAGGCGCGATATCATAGCTATAAATGACAGTCATATAAAATCAATCAGCAAAAAGCGCGAATATGTCTTTTTACAAATGTATTAAAAATTTTACATCTATTTAATGAATATTACAGAAGTCTCGTCTGCCCATCCTGGAAAAAATAAGATGTTTTGTTTTGTCAATTGACTCTTAAAATGAAGAAACATTTTGGAAAAAGAAAATAAAAAAAGAGGCTCATTTGACCTCCTAGAATATCAATTTTTTGCTAATAAAACGCATCTCTCTCGTCGCTGAGAAATTCTTCGGTACTTTTCACTGTTTTTCCACTTAGCGATCTCCTTTATTGTTTTACAAAAATCTATGGTTTAAAAAGTTGAATAAATCAATAGCTCATCTTCCACCTCAATCACCATGCGCTGCAAATTGGAACTGAAACACTTGCCGAGGTTGTCGACATGGATGGAGGCCGAGCCTCCTCCATTCAACGCCTCTTTGCAGACAAAATTTAACGCCAGCAAGTTGGGAACCTCATACCGGATCACTTCGCCTTCGATCAATCCCCGAAAATGACGCTTCACTTTCTCGGGAGTCACCTCCCGCAAAAAAACCTGGTAAAGCGCTTCATTGGGGGCAAACAGGGCAATATTCACCGTATTCCCTTTGTCACCGCTGCGCACCTGTGAAATCTTGCGCAATTGCACCAGAGCCATCCTCACACCTCCTGGATGCGAATGTGCACATCTTTCTCAATCAAATCCCGCGGCACCAGACTGGCCCACATCCCGAGCAGTTCCCGCGGCTGCAATCTCCCCCCAAGTCCGGTCACAGAAGGCGGTCCGTCCAATCCCAAAGGCGGAAACAGGCGGCTGAAAGCCACTGCCTCCTGTTTTGTCCTGGCACGGACGGCAATCCGCAGATACACTTCGTTTAACTCTTCTTTCGGTTCTTCCACCGTCGGGCCATGAAGGGAGTTATACCCGAGAAAGGAGGTATGGATCTCGTCATAATGCATCCCCTTGCGGGCCAGTTGCTTGCGGATGATTTCGTCCGCCTTGCGGGCCTTTTTCAAAGCGTCCGGCCAGGAATAGCCGATGATGGCCTGCCCCATATACCCATTTTGATAACCCATCACCGCCTTGAGGCGATCAGGGCGGGGCTTGCCTGTCGCACCTCGGATCAAGACACGGTCTGGCCCCACATTCTCCAGCACGGCCGTCGTAAAGTCGGCCACCACATCCGGGGTGACATACGCGGCAGGGTCGTGAATTTCATAAAGCATTTGCTCCTTGACGGTATTCACCGTCACCAGGCCGCCGCTGGTCGGCGTTTTGGTCAGGATAAAGCTGCCGTCCTCCTGGATCTCGGCAATCGGGTAGCCGATCCGGTCCATATCCGGCACGTCCCACCAATTCCCGCTGAAATTCCCCCCTGTGGACTGGGCGGAACACTCCATTAGGTGTCCCATCAAAATCCCTTGTGCCAGTTTATCCCATTCATCTTCCCGCCAGCCGAACTCATAGACCAGTGGCGCCAAAAACTGCGCCGTATCCGTCGTCCGCCCCGTCACCACAATATCGGCGCCCTGGCGCAACGCCTCCACAATCGGCCCCACGCCCAGATACACATTGGCGAACAGCAGCCGGTCGCGAACAGTCTCCAGGGATTCTCCGGTCTCCATGTGCTGGAAGGTGACGCCCTGCTGCATCAGCCGGTCGATCCGATCGAGGATGTTGTCGCCGGTGACGACGGCCACCTTCAAACCGCTGATCCCCATCTCCCGGGCCACCCGCATGACTTCCTGCTGCGCCCCTTCCGGATTAATCCCGCCGGCATTGGTGAGGATTTTGATTCCCTTTTCCTTGACGTAGGGCAACAAGGCCTTCATGTAGGCAGTGACATCGAGACAGTAACCTTTGCTCGGATCCCGCTTCTGGTCTTTCAGAAGAATGGCCATCGTCAATTCAGCCAGGCAATCAAAACAGAGGTACTGGACATCGCCATGTTGGGCGATGTCTACAGCCGGATCCACTGCATCCCCATAGAACCCTTCCGCTGCCCCAATTCGTACCTTCCGCATCTGGATACTCCCTCCCATTTCAAGTTCATGTGCTTATAGGCCGGCCGAAGCCGGGACAAACCGTTTCTAACGACCCTTCCATACGGGGGGGCGTTTTTCCAAAAAGGCGGTCGCACCTTCCCGCAAATCCTCGCTGAGAAACGAGACAATGCGCAACGTGCTGAGATAGTCAACAGATTTTTTCAGGTCCATCTGCTCTGTCGTATAAAATGCGTCCAGCCCCAGCTTTACCGCCAGCGGGCTGAAGGAAGCCACATGCCGCGCCAGTTTTCTCGTCTCTTCCTGTAACTGGTCATGCGGCACGACGCGTTGTACCAGGCCGATCTCTCTGGCCTCTTCGGCCGTCATGATCTTGGCCGTCAGCATCATCTCCAGGGCGTTTTTGTGGCCGACTGCCCGCCGGATCCAAGGTAAAATCACAAACGGCACCAACCCGAGGCGGAATTCCGTTGTGCCCAGTTTGGCGCGATCCGAAGCGATGGTGATGTGGCACATCGCGGCAAGCCCGCAACCGCCACCAAGAGCCGGTCCGTTCACCGAGGCAATGAGCGGCGTTCGCACCTCCTCTCCCAGCTTGAAGAGCTGACTGGAACGATGCCCCTCGTCATAAAGGGTGGGGGCACTTTTCTCCATGGTCCGCCGGAATTCATTCAGATTGCCTCCGGCACAAAATGCGTCGCCACTGCCTGTGATCACGATGACGCGCACATCAGGGTCCTGATCGGCCTCCCGGATGGCCTGGACCAGTTCTCCGACCATCTGCGCGGTCAGGGGGTTGCGCATTTCCGGTTGGTTCAGTGTAATCGTTGTAATCTGTTCCGACGTTTCCACCAGAATTGCCTCGTAGGCCATGTTTTCTCCCCTCTCCACGGTTTTGTCGACAATCACATCGCATGCGGGCCGGCCTGCACTGAATGGTTGCCCGAGCACAAACTCGAGGACAAACTTCCGGGAAAACACCGGCCATCCAGGAGGCATTCGGCTGCCCGGCGGTCCCACTCATCCGGCATCCCGAACAGGGCCCGTCCCTCCTTGGCAAAACGAAAGTACAGCGGCATCCAGTGCTCTTCCGTGTATCCGAGGCCGCCAAAGATCTGATGTCCTTCCCGGATCACACGCTGAACCGACTCCGTCACCAGGATCTTGGCCTGTGCCACCGCCAGCGATGCGTCCTGATGCCGTTCATCCCACCTGGCCGCCGCAAAATACAACAGGTTCCGCGAGGCCTCCAGATGAATCCACATGTCGGCACACTTGTGCTGTATCGCCTGGAAACTGCCGATGGGCCGCCCAAACTGGTGCCGTTTTTTGGCATGTTCCACCGCTTGCTCCAGGACGAAGGCGCCCGCACCCACCAGTTCGGCACAAACAGCCAGCGCCCCCAGATGCACGAATTCTCCCCAGAGTCGCGCCCAGGAAATCTGCTCCCCGCTCTCAGCCGGATTGGACATCGTTCCCGTCATGAGATCGGACATCTTTCCCGTCGTGAGCATGGCTTCCTGATTCAGGACGACATCATGAAACCGGATGGCCGCCATCCTGCGCCGCGCGGCATCCTGCAGCGGAATCACCTCGACGCCGCCTGCGTTATTGGGCACCAAGACCAGGCAAGGATGGCCGTCATCCCCCCGGGCGGTGACCAACAGATGATCGGCAACAGCCCCGTCCAGGACCCAATGTTTTTCTCCGGTCAGAATCCACTCCGAACCCCGGGAATGGATGGTGGTTCGATATGCCCCGGACTCCCCGTCCCACAGGTTGCCGCCTTCCCAATCGGCAAATGCGACAATTTCCTCTCCGTTTAGCAGACGCTCCCAAAGTGGCGATTTTCTTGGTTCCTCACAGAAACGACCCAACACGGTGAGGGACAACCATTGGGACAAAAATGGACTGGGAAAAAGAGCCCGCCCCATCTCTTCAAACAGGATCATCGCATCCACCGTCGAACCACCAGTACCACCCTGCACCTCCGCCACGTTCAGCCCCAGCCAGCCCAATGAACCAATCTCTTGCCATCTCTTCTCATCAAAACCAGCCGGGTTCTCCCGCAACCGCCGCGTCTGTTCCGGCGAATGGATCTGCTGCAGCCATTGGCGGACCGCAGAACGCAGCATCTTCTGGTCCTGGCTGAAAGAAAAGTCCATCCCTTTCCACCTCCTTGTGACTCCTCTCGCCTATCCCTCTCTTCTCGGCAATCCCAGACCCCGCTGGGCGATGATGTTCCGTTGGATCTCGTCGGCACCGCCGCCAATGCTCATGAACACATTGAACCGGGGCAACCATTCCCACAGCCCCTCCGACAGGGCATATGGGGAAGAGGCCTCCAGCTGGGCATACGGTCCCAGCACCTCCATCGCCGCATCAGCCAGTTTCTGGCGGAATTCGGCGTTGTACACTTTCAACACCGACGCCTCCACATTGGGCACCTTGCCTGTGTCCACAATCCAGGCGTTTTTGAAATTGAGCAGGATCAGCGCCTGCAGTTCGGCGGACAGCCGGACCAGCCTGCGCCGCACCCCAGGATCCTGGCTCAGAAGCTGTTGGCCTCTGCGCGTCTGAGTGCAAACCTGGACAAACCGCTCAAATTGCCGGACAACGGATGATACCGGCCCGGGAAACAGGTTAATCCGTTCGTAGTCCAGTGCTGTGGCCAAGTAGTACCAGCCCTTGTTTTCCTCTCCTACCCGCTGGCTGACAGGAATCCGGACCTCATCCCAGAAGACAATGTTGGTGCGCAGATTCCCCATCGTCCAAAGCGGTTGGACCTCAATGCCCGGAGCCGACATGTCAGCGATCAGCAAACTGATCCCCTGATGCTTCGGCGCATCCGGATCGGTGCGGACCGCCAGCCAGCAATACTCGGCCTCATGGGCGCCGCTGGTGAAGATCTTCTGTCCGCTGACCACATAATGATCGCCTTCCCGAACCGCCCGCGTCTGGAGCGCAGCCAGATCGGAACCGGCTTCCGGTTCCGTGTAGCCGAGACAAAAATCGATCTCGCCTGAGGAAATTTTCGGCAAATACGTGCGCTTCTGTTCTTCGCTGCCGTAACGCATCAGTGTCGGCGCGACGATACCGACGGCGGTGGAAGGAAAGGGCGCCCCCGCATACGCGATCTCCCAGTGAAACAGGAACTGCTCCATCGGCGTCCGTTCCTGTCCGCCGTATTTTTTGGGCCAGGCCAGGGACAGATATCCCCGTTCCCCCATCTGCCTGCGAAACCGCACCTCTTCCTGATACGCTTCCGGGCGATTGTCAGGAAAAAATGAGCGCTTCCCTTCTGGCCAGGCCTCCGCCAGAAAGGCGCGCACCTCTTCCCGGAAAGCCTCCTGTTCCTTTGTAAGACGAAAATTCACTCCAGAACCTCCCTTCTCTCGCACGCATTTCATGTTTTTCATGTTTCATGTTTTTCATGCCCTCTCCCCCGCCAGCCCATTGCCAACGCCACCATCCTTTTTCGTACATCTTTTGTACATCGTATATCCAACTGTCCGCCCGCCGGCTGTTTACCTCCCCTTGAAACGGGGCGGGCGCTTTTCCGCAAAGGCCCGCGGCCCTTCCCGCGCATCCTCTGACGAAAGGACCCGGGCAGACATGTAGCTGTCCAGGTAAAAAGCCATCTGGAAAGGCATGCCGGATGTGCGGACCACGGCCTCCTTGCAGGTTCGGACCGCCAGCGGCCCGTTTTTCTTGATCCGCTCGGCCACCTCTTCCGCCGTACGCATCAAGTCGTCCATTGGCACCACGCGGTTGACCAGCCCGATGGCCAGCGCCTCCTTGGCGGTAATGTGCCTTCCGGTCAGCAGCAGTTCCATGGCCCACGCCCAGGGAATTTGCCTGGCCAGCCTGGCATGTGCGCCGGCGAAGGGGACAATGCCCCACTTCACTTCCGGCAGTCCGAACGTGGCATGCTCCGCCGCGATGCGGATATCGGTTCCAAGGAGCATCTCAAACCCGCCAGCCAGGCAATACCCGTTCACCGCCGCAATGATCGGCTTGTAAATGTGGGAAAAAAACCGCTCTTCGCTGGGCTCCAGCCTCTGCTCCCCTTCCGTGAAGCGGGGGATCAACCTCTTCAGATCGGCACCGCTGCAAAAGGCCTGCTCTCCCGCTCCGGTAAAAATGGCCACCAGCATCTCGTCATCCTGGTTGTATTCGTCAAAAGCCTCCATCAGTTGCCGGTGGGTATCCGGATCCAAGGCATTCATCGCCTCCGGGCGGTTGATTGTGATATAGGCAATGCCGTCACGTTTTTCAAACAGGATCGACAATCTGCCATCCTCCTTTATCCCGTTTGCAACTCTTCCCGCAACTTGCGCTTGAGCACTTTGCCCGTCGCATTTCTGGGCAGCTCTTCAATAATCCTCAACATTTTCGGAATTTTGTATCTGGCCAACTTCCCTTCACAGTGGGCGGCCAGTTCTTCAATCGTCAACTGCCCCGCACCCGGTTTCAGGACGACAATGGCCGCCGGCACCTCACCCCACTTCTCATCCGGAATGCCGATGACCGCCACATCCGCCACTTTCGGATGCCGGAACAGCACCTGTTCCACCTCTGTGGAATAAATGTTTTCCCCGCCGGAGATCAGCATGTCCTTCTTCCGGTCGACGATGTAGAAATAGCCCTCTTCATCCTGCCGGGCCAGATCTCCCGTATGAAACCAGCCGTTACGAAATGCTTCCTCATTGGCTTCCGGCCTGTGCCAATAGCCGGCGCAGATGTTGGGACCCTGAAGGACCAGTTCCCCCACCTCGCCCGGGGGCACATCCCTGTCCTCTTCATCCACGATACGCGCCCTCACGTGCATCAACGGGCGGCCTACCGAACCGTTTTTGCGGACCGCATCTTCACTGGTGAGGATCATGACGCCGGGTGCCGTTTCGGTCATCCCGAACCCCTCCAAAAATCGGAACCCGCGTTCCTGGAAAAACTGGATTACCGTCAACGGACACGGCGCCCCTCCCGAAACCAAATCACGCAGAGATGACAGATTGTAGCGGGAAAAATCCGGAACTTTCATCAGCGCCTGCCACATCGCAGGGACAAGGAACAACACGGACACTTTGTACTCCTGCACTGTTTCCAACACGACTTGGGGATCGAACTTGTCCAGGAGAACCACTGTCGCTCCTTTGTAGAGAGCGGGCAGGGTATGAATGCTCAGCCCGCCGATGTGAAAGAGAGGAGCGACAGTCAGAATCACATCGTCTGACTGTATGGAATCCTTATTGAGAAAACTGTTGATGGCGTTCCAAGTGATATTGCGATGGGTGAGCAACGCTCCCTTGGGCAAGCCCGTGGTGCCTGAGGTGTACATGATCAATAGAGGATCATGCTCGGATACAGGCAGCGAAGGCTCTCTCTCCCCTTCCGACTGGAGAATGACTTCATACGACTCAGCGGCGGGCAAGTCATTCGAAAGATCTGCAACTGCCTCCTGTGGCGGAAAAGGAAGATAAATCTTATGGAGAACTTCCGTGTCATGGATGATCGGCTTCAGCAAACCGGACAACGTCGTGTGGTATATCACCACATGGGAACCGGAATCCTGCAAGATAAACTTCACTTCCTCCGGGCTCAAGCGGTAGTTGATGGGGACCAACATGGTCCCGATCTTGGCACAGGCGAAGAGGGTCTCCAGAAACTCCGGACAATTGTGCAAAAGACAGGCCACACGGTCCCCTTTTCTCACACCCCTCTTCATCAGGGCGTGTGCGAGCCGGTTTATCCGCCGGTTGAATTGCGCATAAGTCAACGTACTGCCATGAAAGATCAACGCCACCTTATCGGATGACAATTCCGTCCGCCTTGTCATCCATTGGCCAATCCCTCCCAGATCCAACACAGGCCCATCCCTCCCCATCCATCATCCGTATTGATAAAAGCTGGGTTCCGTCCTTCGTCGCCAATGCTGCTTCCAGAAACCATTTGACGCCCGGTATCGGCGCAGGCTTATTTCAGCATCAAGGAAGGCAACCATAACACCAGTTGCGGAAAAATCATCACTAACGCCAAGACCAAGATATACAACCCGACAAACGGCCAGACCGAAGCATAAATGGTTCCGATCGGCACTTCGGGCGCCACGCCCCGCATGACAAACAGATTGAATCCAAAAGGCGGCGTCATGTAGGCCATGCACATATTGATGACGAACATCACGCCATACCATACCGGATCGAACCCTAGCTCAGTGACCACCGGCAAAAAGAGCGGACCGGTCATCAGGATGATCCCGGCCGGATCCACCAGCATGCCCAAGATGAAGAAGATGAGCTGCATGCCGATCAAAATCACCCAGCGGTTGATCTCCAAGCCTGTAATCAAGGAAGCGAACCACTCACCTACACCCGTGACTGTGACTATCCGGGAGTAAGCAACCGCCCCGATAATGATCCAGAACACCATGGCATTGATCCGGACCGTCATCTCAATCATTTTCTTGAAATTGTCCAAGGACAGCTTCCTCTTGATGGCCGCGCTGATCAGGGCACCGACCACACCGACAGCGGCCGCTTCGGTCGGCGTGGCGACGCCCAGGTAAATGCTTCCGAGAACCAGCACAATGACAAACAGCGGCAGGATGACCGACTTGAGTGAAGCGATTTTCTCCTTAAGTGTGTAACGCTCTTCCTTCCTTAAAGCGGGTCCTTTTTCCGGCTTCAGAAAACAAAGAATCAGCACGTACAATATAAAGATCACCGCCGCCAGAATACCAGGGAGAATGCCGCCTATAAACATGGCTCCTGCCGAGACGTTCGCCTCCGTGGCATAAATGATCATGATGATGCTGGGTGGAATGAGAATGCCTAGCGCACCTCCAGCCATGATCACGCCCAAGGTCATCTTCTCATCATACCCCCGTTTGATCATCGAGGGTCGGGCGGTCATGCCCAGCGTGGCTGTCGCCACGGTGGCAATCCCCACCATCGCGGCAAAAATCGAAGAGATGAAAGTCGTCCCGGCCGCCAATCCGCCGCGTATCCCGCCAAGCCAGCGGTAAACCGCCTCATACATGTCATCCGCCAGGTCGCTGTACTGGAGAATGGCAGCCATGAAGATATATAAGGGCAACGCAGTGAGCGTAAACTCGGTCACCTTCCCAAAAGAACCGAGCACAAAGGCTTCTACGCTGGGCAATCCTCCCCAGTAAAGAAAGCCGATAATCAGAGAAAGCCCGCCCATCGTAAAAGCGATGGGCACCCCCAAAGCGAGGAACAAAAGCAGTGAACCAAACATGATCAGCGCAATCATCCATGCTTCTGTCATGATCAACCATCCTCCGCCACATCGATGAGATGTCTGCCAGTGATAAAGAGGTATACATCATCTACCAGGTTCACGATGGCCTGCAAGCCCAACAACACCCCTCCAAGAGGTACCATCAGCCACTTGATCCAGATGTAGATGTTCAGCCCGGTGTTGGCTACGGCGCCGATATTCAAGTTGTGCAGGGTTCGCTCCCCGCCTTTCCAAACCAGGATCAGTACGATGAGAAAGAGGAATACAGAGGTCAGAGCGTCCAGCCCCCCCTGTACCCTCGGAGAAAACTTCTGGTAAAAAATATCGACGCGGATATGAGCCTTTTTCAACAACGCGTAGCCACCCGCCAAAAAAGCGGACAACCCGGTAAACCAGCCTGCCAAATCAAAAGACCAGGCCGTTGGCGCCTTGAAAAAATAACGCATCATTACGTCATAGAAAAGCGTCAACCCCATGATCAGAATCAATATACCAACCACCCACATCATCGCTTCATTGAGCCGTCGGATAATCAGAGCGAATGTTCTCATCATTTTCCTCCTAAACCGGTTTGCAGCTTACCTGGTCAGCCACTTATTCTCCCCATTCACGTGCATGATCAGGGTTCTCAGTGATCCCTCATTGCTCCAACCAGCGTTTCTCCCATTCCTTGGCGGCAGGATTCTCCCTCGCCCAATCCTCCAAATCTTTTTTCAGAATCTCCACGATTCGCTGCGTATTCGAATTACGTTTCGCAAATTCTTCCCAAACCACTTCAGCCGACCTTCTAAATTCTTCAAACTCCTCAGGCTTTAAGCGATTCACCTTGACCCCTTTTTCTTCTGCCAGCTGAATCGCATTTTCGGTGTATTTCTTGGAAGCTTCGGCAGCTTTCTGTTCCATCTCACGGCCCACTTCCAGCAAAATCTGCTGGATGTCCGAAGGAAGTTGATCCCATTTGGCTTTGCTGATCATCGTGAAGCACAAGGTGGGATCGATGAACCCGGGCACCGTCAGATAGTCGATCACTTCGTGAAACTTGTAGGTTTCAATGGTGTAGGTCGGGTAAATCACGCCGTCAATCGTCCCTCTCAACAGCGCTTCATACTGTTCAGCAGCGGCGACATTGGCAGGGGCCACGCCCATTTGTTCATACCACTGCTTCCAAATGCCAAAGGCGAGGCGCATCTTTATTCCTTTCAAGTCTTTCAGGCTTTGGACAGGTTCTTTGGTCATCAAAGCATACATCCCAGTAGGCCAGTAGAACAAAACCTTGGCCCCGTAATCTTCCAGGCTCTTTTCAAATATTTTCCCGACCTCGGTTTCACGCATGACATGCATCGCGTGCTCTTCTCCCTTGTTCCAGAAGGGCAGCCAGATAGCGTCAATCTCCGGAACCAGCTGTCCATAGTAGGCAGAAGCGCCTCCCATGTCCACCGTGCCGGAAGCGAGGGCGTCCAGCAGTTCGTTTTGCGGAACCAGCTGGTTACTGTAAAAGACGTCAATTTGCACCCGGCCGTTGGTCCGTTCCTTGACCAACCGGGCGTATTCCTCTGCCGCCCAATACTTGGGCTCCCAATCGTTGGCCGCGGGCGGAAAAGTCAGGTTATACGTCAGGCGATACGTATTGCCGTCTTGTCCGTTGGAATTTTTATCATCCTTCCCCGAATTATCCTGGGAACTGGCAGGTTCCCCGCCGCCTCCGCATGCACTCACCCATAAAAGCGATAACAGACAGAGTAATAATCCAATTTTGGCGATGATTTGCCTTCCTCTCATCTTTTCACTCCCCCTTCTTCCGCTCTGTCTTCGTCATTTCTTGCAACATCTGATGGAAAACCCGTCGATGGCGTCATGTCTCGTGGTACAGATCTTGGAATTTCTGCCTCAGCAGATGCTTCTGGATTTTTCCGGTGCCGGTCTTCGGAAGCTCGTCAGTGAAGATGACCCTTTTCGGAACCTTAAACCCCGCCAAATGTTCCTTGGCATAGGCGATCAGCGCTTCTTCCGTCACTTCTTCTCCCGGTTTGCGCATGACGATGGCGGTCACCGCTTCCCCCCAGTAGGGATGCGGCAAGCCGATGACGGCAGCCTCTTGCACAGCGGGATGTCCCATCAACAACCGTTCCACTTCAATGGAGGCCACATTTTCCCCTCCGGTCTTGATCATGTCCTTCTTGCGATCCGCGAACCACACCACCCCCTCTTCGTCCATCCAGGCCAAATCGCCGCTATGAAACCATCCATAACGGAACGATTCAGCCGTCTGCTCGGGAAGATTCAAGTAGCCTTCCATCACGTGCGGCCCGCGATAGACAATCTCGCCGATTTGACCCCTGGGCAACAAATTTCCTTCCTCGTCCATGATCTCAATCTGCACCATCGGGGTCGCCACTCCCCAAGAGGCTGACTTGACAAACTGGTGTTCCGGCCGCTGGTACGTGGTCGGCGGGGTGAATTCGGTCTGCCCGGAACCCAGCAGCAGATCCGCGTTGGGAAACATCTTTTTCAATTCGTGCAACGTCTTCTCCGGAAGGGGCGTCATCGCATACCGCGCCATCTTGACAGAGGGAAAAACGCGGGAACGAGTGGCAGGATGATCCAGCATCGCCTGGTACATCATCGGCAGCAATCCCACATGGGTCACCTGTTCCCGCTCAATCAGCTCAGCCACCCGAAGCGGGTCAAACTTTTTCACAAGGACCAGGGTGCCGCCGACGAGCAGCAAGGGAATGGCTCCTGCGTTCAGCATCGCACAATGAAACAGCGGCAAGACCGACAGGGTGACATGGGTGTGATCCGTCTTGTTTTGCAAGGCAGATGAAAGCGCCGCAATGGTCACGGCCACATGGCTTGTCAGCACCCCTTTGGGATTTGAAGTGGTTCCGCTGGTGTACAGCAACTGGACGATATCCCGATCATCAATCAACGTTTCCACTTCCCGGGACTGACCGGATGAAAGCAACGTTTCCATCCGGTGGGACGCTTTTCCGACAGCGGGAAGCTCACCTTCCACCCTGGTCCAGATCACGTGTTGCAAATGCGGCAACTCCGGAATGACACGGGACATCATCTCCGCAAAGGCACCATCCGCAATCAGGATTTTCGCCTGCGAATCGTGGAAGCAGTAGGCCACCTCATGCGCCTTCAGCCCGAGGTTGACAGGCATGGCGACCAGTCCGGCCTTCGCGCAGGCAAAGTAACTCACCAGCATCTCCCAGGTATTCGGGCACATGACAGCCACCACGTCCTGATGCCTGGCGCCCAGCTGGAGCAAGACATTTCCCAGGCAATTGACAAGATCATTAAACTTCCGATAGGTGAATCGCTGCCCTTCGTCGATGATCGCCACCTTATCCGGAAAATGGTTGGCGGAACGTGCAGGGATATCCCCCACGCAGACGCGCTGAATCAAGTTCTTTTCCAATGCTGCATTTGACACCACCATCCGCTCCCTCCTTTCGCTCAGACTGCACTGAAAGCTAGACCGGCAGGACAGGGCGCCTTTTCCAGGGGCGTTCCACATGTTTGCCCCGCGTTCTTTCCAGGGCAGAAGCCAGGATGCGACGGGTATCCGCCGGGTTGATGATCTCATCCACAAGTGCCGCACCGGCCACCATATCTGTCGAGATCCGGCGCCGATACTCTTCGATCAATTCCCTGCGGCGGGCCTCCGGATCTTCTGCCTGCGCGATTTCGCGGCGAAAAATGATGTTTACCGCTCCTTCGGCACCCATCAAACTGATTTGGGCGTTGGGATAGGCGACAAACAGGTCCGGCTCATAGGCCCTGCCGTTCATCACGTAATATCCGGCGCCAAACGCCTTGCGCACGACGACCGTAAACTTGGGCACCGTGGCGGAGGCAGTGGCGTGCAAAAATTTGGCCCCGTGCCGGATGATCCCGGCCTTCTCCACCGCCGATCCGATCAAAAAGGCAGGCGTGTCGACCAGAAACAGCAACGGAATGTTGAACGCGTCACAGAGATTGATGAACCTCGCCGCCTTGTCCGAAGCGTTGACATCGATGGCTCCTCCCATCCATTTCGGCTGGTTGGCGACGATCCCCACCGAATGGCCGCCAATCCGGGCGAGCGCTGTGATCATGTTGCGCGCCCACTTCGGCTTGATTTCAAACACCTGGCCATGATCCACGATCTCCCGGATAAGTTCCAACATGTCGAACGGCTTGTTGGTGGCCAACGGCACTAATTCACTGATCCGCTCACAGGACCGGTCAATCGGATCATCTGTGGGGAGGACAGGCGGCAGCTCCTGACAATTCAGGGGAAAGTAACTCAGGTAATCCCGCACCGCCTGGATGCAGGCCGCATCATCCTCCACCTCCAGATCTCCGACTCCCGAAATCTCGCAGTGGATCCGGCTCCCTCCCAGCTCTTCCTCACTGATCTCCTCTCCAATCGCCGCCTTGACCAAAGGCGGGCCGCCCAGCCCCAAAAAGCTGGTTCCCTTGACCATCGGCACGAAGTCGGAGAGGGCCGGAATATACGCGGTGCCGGCAAACCCGGGACCCATCACCGCACAGACCTGGGGAATCACGCCGGACATCATCACCTGTTCAAAAAAGATGTCTCCCGTTTGGGCAAAGAGGGAATTCGCCGACTCCTGGATGCGGGCACCCGCTGAGTCGATCAGCCAGATGAGAGGAATCCGGTGTTTCATCGCCCACTCCCGCATCCGCGCCGCCTTGACGCCTCCACTGCGGCCCATCGAACCGGCCATCACCGTAAAATCATACGCCACCACACAGGCAGGACGGCCCTGGATCTTCCCGGTTCCCGTGATCACACCGTCTGCCGCCGTTTTCGCCGGGTCGCCCCCCAATTGATAATCCAAAATCCCCATTTCCTCAAAAGTTCCCGGATCAAACAACAACGATATCCGCTCCCGGGCGGTCAGCTTGCCCCGTTGATGCTGCCGTTCGATGGCGGCCGCCCCTCCCATCTCCCGGCGGATCCGCTCCTTTTTCTCCTCCAGTTCAGCGACCAGGCTTCCAATGGTCATATCTGCTGCATCTTCTGTTGCCGTCCGTCTCCTCGCACGTTGCTCATCGTCGCGAACCATCCCGCTACCTCCTTCTCTGGTTGGCCTCCGTTCCATCATCCGGCCATTGGTTCATCCCCTGTCATCAATTCCCTGTCAATTGAAGCCTCTCTGCGAGCTTCTCCCTCACCGACTGTGTCGTCCCCCCGGCAATGGACAGCGCCCGGGCATCCCGCCAATATCTTTGAATCGGTGTTTCCATCATATATCCCATCCCGCCATGGATTTGCACGCCGGCATCGGTCACCTGTTTGATCATTTCGCCGGCGTAAGCCTTGGCCATGGAAATTACGGTCACCGCCTCCTGCCCCTGTTGCAGCAGATAGACAGCCCGGTAAGCCAAATGGCGCGCCTTTTCCCTCTCCACGGCCATATCCACCATCTTGTGCTGCAGGACCTGAAACTGGTTCAGGGTCCGGTTGAACTGCTTTCTCTGCTTGCTGTAGGCAATCGTTTCCTCCAGCGCCGCGTCGGCCAGTCCGATGCAGAAAAGCGCCAGCATCAATTGCTCCCGCGGAGCGAACTGGCCGAGGATCGCTTCGCCCTGGCCCTCTCCGCCTAACAGATGGCTGGCAGGCACTGCGACATCATGCATCTCCACCTCTGCCAGCCCCGCCGCACGCCACCCCAGCGTGCGCAAGCTTCGCTTCGGACCAACCCCCGCAGCCCGGGTGTCGACGAGAAAAAGGCTCACCTCATCCTGGCCTTCGATCCGCGCTGAGACGCACAGCCAATCTGCCCTATCGCCATTGGTCACAAATTTCTTGACGCCAGTGATGCGATACCCCTCGCCATCCCGCCGGGCAACCGTCCGGATTTTCCCGGGCTCGGACCCGCTTTCCGGTTCACTCAGAGCCAGTCCGCCAAGCTGCTCACCGAGAAGGGACGGTTGCAGGTACCGCTCCTTTAGCTCCGTGCCGCCATATGAAGCCACCAATGGCAGGGCGCAGCCGGCGTGATAACCGACAGATCCTGCCACCCCTCCTGTCCCGTAACGCCCCAGCTCTTCGTAAAAAATGGCTTCCGCCACAGGGTCGGCACCAGCACCGCCTGCCGGTTCGGGTACAGCCAAACCGAGAAACCCCATTTCCCCAAAGCGCCTGAACACGGAACGAGGCAAGGCGCGCTGGCGCTCCCATTCCGCGACGTGGGGCGCGATTTCCTTCTCCAGGAACCGCCGGACGCTTTTGCGAAAAATCTGATGTTCTTCCCTAAACAGCCACTCAAACATGCTTCTCAACTCCAATCATCTTCGGCAGTTTCGCTTTCAACAAAGGACTATCTTTCAATGATGTGCAATCCTTTGGCGATGATCTCTTTCATGATTTCATCTGTTCCGGCGCCAATCCGGGGCAGGCGGGAATCGCGCCACATCCGCTCCACCGGATAATCCATGGTGTAGCCGTTTCCGCCGTGGATTTGCAGCGTTTGATCGATCACCTTGTGGGCCAGTTGCGAAGCGGCCAGCTTGGCCATCGAAATCTCCCAAGGGGTGGCTTCTTTCCGTGCAAACCGGTAAGCCGTGGCATACACCATTTGCCGGACCGCCTCAATTTCAGTCGCCATCTCTGCCAACATGTGTCTGATCACCTGATTCCGGATCAGCGGTTTGCCAGCCACCGCTCTCCCTTGGGCATATGAGCAGGCCAGCTCAAAGGCATACTGCGCGGAACCGACCGACCCGGCCGCGCTGATCACCCGCTCTCCCTGCAGTTCCCACATAATCTGGTAAAACCCCTTGCCCTCTTCCCCGAGCAAATTTTCATGCGGAACTCTCACATTGTCGAACACCAATTCCGCCGTGTCGGAGGAACGCATTCCCACCTTGTCCAGCACTTTGGCCACCGAGACGCCTGGCCGGTCCAGTTCGACAAGAAACAGGCTGATTCCCTTGTACCCGGGGGCATCGGATGTGCGGGCCACCAACGTAATGAAATCGGCCCGGGGGCCATTTGTGATGTACAGCTTGCTGCCGTTGATCACCCACTCATCCCCGTCGCGGTAGGCACGCGTCTCGATCGACTGCACGTCAGAACCGTGGTTTGGTTCGGTAATGCCCAGGCAGGCCAGCTTTTCACCACGGATGGCCGGTTTCAAAAAGCGTTCGATCTGCTCAGGCGTGCCAAATTGGTAAATCGGCGGGGTGGCCATGTCGGTCTGGACGGCGATCGCCATGCCGAATCCTCCTGCGCCACATCGCGCCTTTTCCTCTGCCATCACGACGCTCATGAAATAATCTCCGCCACGTCCCCCTACCTCAACGGGATAACTCAAGCCCAAGTACCCTAACTCTCCCATCCTTCGGAGGATGGATAGCGGAAAATACCCTTGTTCCTCCCACTGCGGCGCATATGGAGCCACCTCTGTCGCAAAAAAATGACGGATCTCTTCCCGAAACGCATCATGTTCCTCTGTAAAGTAAGGTGGATAAGGCATGCTGTCCTCCACTCCTTTCCGGCAATCGTTCTGATCAACCCCAACATTTCGTCACTTTTTCTTAGCAATCGCCATGCCAATTTGTCTCAAGATACAAAACACTGTTAATATAGGTTATTTATTACTTGTATTATTATTCTATCTGTTTATAATAGATAACATAGTGATTTTATATTTACATTTGTAAACCAAGAAACACACTGATCCGGGAGGTGTTGACGATGAAAACAAAAGATTTTTTATCGGCCAACTTTATCTCCATCACGCCTCGTCATACGATGCGCGATTGTCTGAAAGCCTTTCTGAAACACCGCTCGGACGTTGCCTGCGTCGTCAATTCCGAAGGAAAATTGGAAGGAATCGTGACCAAATATACGATTTACCGTTCGCTGCTATCCGGAGCGCCCATCGACTCCCCGGTAACCCCTGCCATTCGGAAACAAGTGGTCAGCTTTTCACAAGAAACCACCATCGAAAGAGCAAGGGAAATTCTCACCGAAAACAACGTCGCGCACGGTGTCGTACTGGATGAACAGCAACGTGCGGTCGGGGTTTTGGGGAAAGCAGACATCATTCGCGGCTTTCTCAACAAAACCGAATTGCTCCTCACTCGGCACAGCATGTTGGTGGAACACCTGCAGGATGCTGTCCTCTCTGTAGACCTGGAACACAAGGTCATCACGTATAACCAAGCGGCTGAGTCGCTGTTCGGCATTCCGCGGGAGGAAGTGATCGGCAACTGGCTCGGAGCGATTTTGCCGGAATTAAATGCGGATTTTTCCCTTACCATCGAACAAGGAGAGGTTCGGGAATCCAAAAAGATCCTGCTGAAAAACGCCACTGTCATTGGATCCTTTATCCCTTTGCGGGAATGGGGAAACATCACGGGGGCCATGGCTGTTCTGAAAGACATCACCAGTTTTGAACAGGTAGCCAAAGAATTGGAAACGACAAAAAAACTGGAACGGACCCTGCAGAGCGCATTGGGCCTCTCCTATGACGGCGTGTTGATCACGGACGAACAAGGGATCGTCACGATGGTCAACGCAGCTTTTTTGGAACTCTATGGACTTGAATACGAAGCAGTGGTTGGCCGGCCTGCCGCTGTCATCGCGCCGGAACTGCCGGTTCAACAAGTGCTGGCTGCAAAAGAGCGGATCGAAGGAGAAATCCGCGATATCGCGGGGAAGAAATGCGTGATCACCCTGCACCCGATCGTTCAGTCAGGGCGATCGGAAGGGGTCATTGCGAAACTGATTTTTCATCGCCTGGATCAATGGAAAGATGTGTTCCGCAGGCTGGAACAACTGGAAAGCGAACTCACGTATTATCGGGGAGAACTGAACCGGATTACAAAGGAAAACGCTTTTGATCGGATCGTTTCACAAAACGGCCAAATGAATTCCGTCAAAAAAGAGGCATACCTCGCCGCCAAAGGCTTCTCTACCATCCTCATCTGCGGCGAAAGCGGGACGGGAAAAGAACTGTTCGCAGAGGCCATTCACGAGGCATCAGGCCGCACAGGAAAATTTATTAAGGTCAATTGCGCGGCCATTCCTTCCGAATTGTTGGAGGCAGAATTTTTTGGTTACGTCGAGGGAGCCTTTACCGGCGCCCGAAAAGGGGGAAAACCGGGGAAATTTGAACTGGCCGACCGGGGCACGCTTTTTCTCGACGAAATCGGCGACATGCCACCGGCTTTACAGGCCAAACTGCTTCGTGTCTTGCAGGAGCAGGAATTTGAGCGGATCGGGGATACCAAAACCAGGGCGGTGGACGTGCGGATTGTGGCGGCGACCAATCAAAACCTGCGGCAGTTGGTCAAGGAGGGGAAATTTCGGGAGGATCTCTACTACCGGATCAACGTCATCCAAATCACCATTCCGCCGCTGCGTGAACGCCTCGATGATATCCCGCTGTTATGCGAGCATTTCATTAAAAAATTAAATCAAAAAATGAACAAAAAAGTCATCGGCATCACGCCGGAAACGCTGCAGCTGCTGCAGGCGCATTCCTGGCCTGGAAATGTCCGTGAACTGGAAAACGTCCTGGAACGGGCCATGCATCTTGGTTCCGGCTCCTGGATTGAACCCCGTCACCTTCCACAGGAACTCCATTCCCCCTCTTTCTCCAGATCCTCAAAAAAAGAAAAAAGGACTGAGGAAATGATCCAAAGTCCTGGATTGCCCAAACCGGCATCTTTTGAACCATTGCAGCCGTCCATCCAGCATACGATCAATCATCGCGACTTGCTCGCGCATGTAGAAAAGCAGGCCATCCTGCAGGCGCTTGAGCAGGCAGGCGGCAACCGGAGCCTCGCGGCGCAAAAACTCGGCATCAGCCGCACGGCCCTATACCAAAAGCTCAAAAAATACAAGATTCAGGGTGAAGTGCGTTTCCACAGCGGGTAAATGCTACCCGGGTAAATGTTACCGTTATATAGACTTCCTGCATCTTTCGTTCTCGATTATAAAAGCCAAGGAACTGGCATTACTTCTGTGCCACATAAGCGGCTGGCAACACTTTCCCCTCTTCTTCCATCTGATCTTCTTCACCCATCACGCGCCTGAGCACCTTGTCGACAAGCGCCGCAAACGCCGCATGACCTCGTTGCCGGGGGCGGGAAAATGGAACCGATAAATCCATCGCGATGCGTCCCTGCTCAATTAAAACCACCCGGTCAGCCATGACAACCGCTTCTTCCACGTCATGCGTAATCAGGACGGTTGTAAATTTGTGCTCCAGCCAGAGCGACTCGATCAGGCGCTGCATTTCGATACGGGTCAGCGCGTCCAAGGCGCCCAACGGTTCATCCAATAAAAGCAGCCGCGGCTGACTCGCCAGCGCCCTTGCCAATGCCACTCTTTGCTTTTGTCCACCGGAGAGAACCGAGGGCCAATCTTTCGCCCGCTCATGAAGGCCAACCTGCCGCAAAGCCAACTCCGCTTTCACGCCCTCTCCTTTTTTCAGTCCAATGGCCACATTGTCAATCACCCGCCGCCAGGGCAAGAGCCTGGCATCCTGGAACATGATGCGCACTTCCGGATTCAGTCCGCGAACCGGCACATCGTTGATCATCATTTCCCCCGCCGTCGGCTCTTCCAATCCGGCGATCAGGCGCAACAACGTGCTTTTTCCGCACCCGCTCCGTCCGATGATCGCCACAAACTCTCCCGGCCGGATCTCGAGTTCGATGCCCCGAAGCACCTGCTGGCTCCCGAAGTCTTTCTTTACTCCCCTCACTTTTATATGCACACCATAACCAGATGATTTCAATGCTCGCACCTCCTCGCCTCAGTCACGATTTCCTCGCCTGACAAGGTCATGAATAAAACCCGCTGACCGGATACGTGTCATTTAAAAAATAAGCTCCAAGTTCGCGCAACTTTACATCAATGGAGTCGTGCAATGAAAACGTCCGGATATTTCGCCAATAACGGTCAAAACGGTATTTCTCATCGGCGGCCCGGGCTCCCATCACGTCAAACATGCGGTTCGTCACATGAAGCGCCACCTCTATCGCCGTGACTTTGGCGGCATAAACCGTGACGGCGGCCTTTCCTCTCTGTTCATCTGTCAAATCAAACTGCTGTTCCCAGGCCCACTGGAAAACCTCCGCAGCATGATTCGTGATTTGTCCGGCAGCATGGCACCGGGACCATAACTCCCCATAATGACGCAATATATACGGATCTTCCAGCACATCTCCTTTTCGCACATGCGCCGTTTGATGCGTATACTTTTTCGCTTCTTCCAAAGCCCCTTCCGCAATGCCGACAAAAATATGGGTCATGATGAGCTGCGTCAGGACGGTACGCAGCGTCGCAAAAGGGGAACCATTGGTCCCCAGCTGGCATAAGTGTTCGTCCGGTTGAACGCGGACACTATGAAAGCTGACGCTGCCACTGTCCGTCTGGCGCTGGCCCATGCCGTTCCAGTCGTCGTGAAAAATAATCCCCGTGCGATTTGAGGGCAGGACAAATAGATGCGGCCTCCTGTCTCCGTCAGACACAGCGCTAACCACCAAAACGTCCGAATCTTTCGCGCCTGAACAAAAATATTTCGTGCCGTTTAAGACGTAGCCATCGCCATCACGGGACACAATGAGACGCGTGTCTTTCGGATTGATGGCATTCCCCCAAAACCAGTTCTTTGCAGCCGTTTCCCTGTAATAATGCGCCCTCTGTGCCGGCGTGCCATAGAAATGAGGCGTTGCCAATTGCAAATGATGATAACCGAAAACATGCGCCAGCGAGCTATCCGCCTTGGCAATTTCCCGAACGGCCCACAGGGCTTCCGGCCATTTCGCTCCCATTCCCCCATACTGTGAAGGAATGATTAACTTGAGCAAACCGCTTGCGCGCAGTTGATCCCGTTCTGCCTTAGGGGTGTCTCCCAGCCGATCCCGTTCGGCCGCTGTGCGGGCAAACGCGCTCGCCAACTGTTTCACTTTCTCTGTGTATGCATCTGTTGACGAAACGATTGTCTCCATTTTCACACACCTTTCGCAACAGAAAATTCTTCGGCGAAATCGTTTCACCCTTTCTGTTCAGGCGTAAATGGCCCGCGTGTTGTCATGCCGGGTAATCACCTCCCGAATCGAGCCTGTCTCCAAATCGTAGATGTGTCGTTTCTGCTTGCCGATATCTGTGCCGTACACATGGATCGAAACGGCCACCTCATCAAACGGATTAAATACTTGATGAATGTCGGCTTGCCGGGGATAAACAAAAGAAATATCCCCAACGCTGGCCGTCACCGTTTCAATTTCTTCCAACACGGCCCGGCTTGCATCCGAACCATCATCCACTCTCCGGAACCGTTTTTCTACAATCGCGCCTTCATACATCCCGACCAGTCCCCAGACCAAGTGATCATGAACCGGCGATTGCTGCCCCGGCCCCCAGACAAACGCAATGACGGAAAAAGCTTCATCCTCCGGTTTGTATAGCAGATATTGGGCATATTTGTCGGCATGAGGCCGACGGTACGCAGGCGGCAGCAATCCGGGAACAGACAGCAATTTCTGCAACAAAGGCCGCACGCCTTCAATCCTCTCCTTATCCTCCGTTGCGTTCCGGAGCACTTCCCGCAAGGATTGATCAAATTCACGGAACGCATCATGGCCTGACATGTGCATCACCCTCCATTGTTTGAGATAGTTAGGATTTATCGCCGGTCCAAAAAAGCAATCGTCTCTTGATCCGATCAAACAAAAGCATGATGGACAGAATCACAGCGCAGTTGAAAAAAATTCCGGCTATTACATTTTTGTAATCCGAGAAATCGGAATAATATTGAATGAAGTACCCCATCCCTTCTTTCGCCCCAAACATTTCTGCGATGGTCAGAACGATGAACGCGAATCCCAACGCAATCCCTGTGCCATTCAAAATGAAAGGCATACTTGCCGGCAAGACCACTGTCCGGATCAGTTCTTTCCCGCGCAATTCCAAAGCGCGCGCATTGTCCAGGTACCGCCCATCAATAACCAGGACCCCTTGAATCGTTCCCAAAAAGATGGGCCAAAAAGCCCCGACAAAGATCAGAAAAATGGATGCCGTCTGGAATGTGGGCAGCAATACGATGGCGTACGGAATGTACATAGTTGGAGGAATCGGGCTCAGCGTATGAAAAAACGGCATGAAAATCTCTCTGACCTTATCGTGCATCCCGAAATATAATCCTCCGGCAACGCCTAGCAGCAGCGCGAGCAGAAAAGCGGGCAAAAAAAGTTTCATCGAGCTCAAAAAACCAGACATCAAATCTATCCGGCTGTCCCATAACGCGCGAAACACTTCCACCGGCCGTGGAAAAAGAACAGGATTTAGAATTTTGCCGAAATGCGTCATGACCTCCCACAATACAAACAAAAGCACAATGATCAAGCCAGTCCATGTATATCTCCCCATAGCCTGTGCCATAACACTTGCCCCCGTCACAAATTCTGTTTTTCAAAGCGTTCTTTTGCCTTTTGGTAGAAAGGATCGCCGGGATTTTCTTTCAGCAATTCATCCAAAGCTTTTGCGTACAAGTCGGTATTGATGTGGTTTTCCAGCTGCACAGACACATCCGCCGGAATATAACCGATCTGTCGCATCGCGCTCCACATTTTTTCCACTTCTTTTTTGTTTGGATCGGAATCATTGTTTTGGTGGGGCTCTAAGACGATGTCCCTGATCTTGTCCTCATCCATTTTCAGATACGGTTGGCTTGCGGTCACCGTAACCTCAGGCTGCAGTTCCTTTGCCCGCTCTGCCTTAATCAGCGCCTTGACAAACCGTTTGTACGCCTCCTGTTTTTCGTTTAATTCCGATCCCCGCGTCACGACACGGCAACATACATGTCCGGGGGAGAGATTGTTGCTCCAGTTCACCGCAACCAAGCCAGCCTCTTCGGCCATCCCCAGATTAGACGGAGCCCCGACCCCCACATCCACTTTTCGCGCTTTGATCGCTTCAATCAACATCGACGGATTTTTAAATTCGATGATTTCCACATCCTTTTTCCAGTCAATTCCGGCATCAGCCAGCGCCGCACGGAACACGATGTCACCAGTATATAAACGAATGGTTCCGATCTTTTTCCCCTTGAAAGATTGAATATCTTTATATTTTTCCTGATCTTCAGGACGTGAAAATATCGGACTTCCGCCTTCCAAGTGCCCGCCGAAAATGACGAAATCAGCTCCTTTGGAAATAAACGTCAAAGGCCCGGCCGTGCCGAAGGATATGCCGATATCAATCTTGCCTGCCTGCAAGGCATTCAGCCCATCTGCCGTCGTCTGAAAAGGGATAAAATCAACTTGCAGATTTTCCTCTTTGAAAAAACCTTCATGTTCGGCAATAAAGCCCAGCTGTGTACCCAACGATGTGGCATAACCCACTCGCAATTGATACGGCGCGCCGTTCTTTTCTCCCTGGTCACCGGAGTCGGACGGATGCGCGGCATGTTCATGACCTGCCGGCGTCTCTTCGCCCGTCGTTGTGCGTTCCGTGTTGCCTCCACATCCTGTTAAAACAAAGCCAATCAGTGACAAGACAAACCATGCAACGAGGATTCTGCCTTTCAATGCCATCACTCCTGCCTTTCAGGATTTTTATATGGATTCCTCCCCGGAAACCGATGGCGGTTCTTCCAGCTTGGAGAATAGTGCCTCATTCATCATCGAAAGAAGCTGGTCACGAAGTTTCCCGAATTCGGATGTCAGGTACAACTTTTTCCGGTTTCTCGGCCGAGGAAACGGAATGTCCAAAACCGCAGCAATTTCGCCGGGAGGGCCTGGCGTGAACAAAACAATGCGATCGGCCAGGTAAATCGCTTCTTCCACATCATGCGTCACAAAAACAATGGTTTGACGCCGTTCTTCCCAGATCCGGCATAGCAAATCCTGCAAATGAACCCTCGTCATCGGATCCAAGGCTCCGAACGGCTCATCCATGAGCAGGATGTCCGGTTGTTGGGACAGGGCGCGTGCAATGGCTACACGCTGCTTCATTCCACCTGACAGCTGTCCAGGATATTGATCGGCCGCGTGGCCAAGTTGCACCAGTTCAAGATATTCCTCGGCCAAGGCTGCCAGTTCCCTTTTCTTTCTCGCATGCCGTACCACCTGTTTGAGTGAAACCACAATGTTTTCCCTTGCAGTCAGCCAGGGAAACAAAGAATAATCTTGAAAAACGATCGCCCTGTCTATGGAAGGACTCGTAACAGGCTGGCCGTCAATCAGCAACTTCCCCTTGTGTGGCCGCGAGAGTCCCGAAAACAGACGCAGCAAGGTGCTCTTCCCGCATCCACTCGGTCCCATCACGACGAGAAATTCCCCTTCCCGTACAGTCAGGCTGATATCTCGTAAAATGTCCTGTTGGCCGTATGTAAACGTCAAGTTTGAGGCCAATATTTTCTCCCGTGACAACCTTTCCTGTGACAACCTTTTTTCATGCAAGACGATCGCCACCCATGCTTCACCCCTTTTTGTTCATCATCCATTCACATCCGTAAATTGAAATAAAAACGGCCAAATCTTACGAATGAAGCAAGATTTGGCCTCCGGTTTTCCGGTCAGCGCTGCCGGTCATATCACTATTCCGATTTAATTACTATGTTTATAGTGAATCTTAAATGATTCCTCTCTCTCCGTCAACCCATTCAGAACGATAAATTCAGGAATGCTCTGCTTTTTTCAGCCATTCCCGAAATACTTCTTCCTGATGTTCACCCAGTTTGGGCGGGTTCCGGTATACCGAAAATGTATAGTTGTTCATCAAGACTGGAAAGCCCACGTATTTGGTGGCCACACCATTCGGCAAGTGTAGTTCCCCAATGATGCCCATGCTTTGAACATGCGGATCGTGCAGAATCTCATGGTAATCATTCACAGGCGCGCAAGGAACGCCAAGGCGTTCCAATTCAGCCATCCACTCCTCTGCCGTCCGCGTGGCAAAAATGGGCTGGAGGATGGCTGTCAATTCCTTTTGGTTCTTGGCGCGCAGCACCTGGGTCGCAAACCGTTCGTCGTCCGCCAATTCGGGCCTCCCAATCACTTGGCAGACACTGCGCCATAACTTGTCGTTTCCCGCAGCGATGACGAACATCCGGTCTTTCGCCTCATACCCTTGATACGGCGCATTTCGCGGATGAGCCGTGCCCAAGCGCCTGGGCGGCTGGCCCGTTCCATAATATTCACTTGTTTGCAATGCAGAGATGCCAAGCAACCCGCCTAACATCGAACAGTCAATATAGGTCCCTTGCCCGTCTCTGTTTACCCTGCTCAAGGCGGCTAAGATGGTGTATGCCGCATACAACCCAGCGACAAAGTCGCCGACCGGTACCCCGCACTTTACGGGCAATCCCTTTTCTTCGCCCGTGACGCTCATCAGGCCGCTCATCGCTTGAACCGTCACGTCGAAAGCGCCTTTTCCCGCATATGGTCCGGTTTGCCCATATCCGGATATGGAACAATACACTAACCGGGGATTGATGTGTTTTAAGTCTTCATATCCCAGCCCCAGCCGGCGCAACACCCCCGGCCTGTAATTTTCGATCAAGACATCCGCTTGTGCGCACAATGCCTTCAAGTCGGCCACCTGATTGGGGTCTTTCAGGTCAATGGCGATGCTCCGCTTGTTTCGATTGAGGGAAGCAAAGTTTCCGCTAAATACCTCCCCATCCTCATTCTCCATCAATGGCGGCCATCCCCGCATGCCATCGCCTCCATCAGGACGCTCCACTTTGACGACGTCCGCCCCCAGATCGGCCAACAACATTCCCGCAAAAGGACCCGCGGCAATTTGCCCCAATTCAATCACCTTGAGGCCCACAAGCGGCGCATCTTCTTTCAAACTTGTCATGAAGTCTTCCCTCCGAAGCGGAACTATCATTCTTTAACTGGAGAACGCATGATTTCGGAGAACGGATTCACCATTCACGGTCTCCATACCGCATCCGCCACTTGAACTTTTTTGTCTATCAAGCCTATGTTCAAAAAATCATCCGCCTGCACCTCTAAATCATCCACCGCTTGTTGATCCATAAAATTCGCATCCGACCGCTTTTTATGCAACACCTTCTCCCACACCGAAACAGGTATTTTTGTCGCTTTCGACAGCAAATCAGCAGCCTCGCGCGGGTTCTCGTTAATCTGTTTGCCCGCCTTTTGCAGTTCTTCAACCACTTGTTTGATCACGTCTGGATGTTGGTCCACATATTCCTTTCGGCTCAAATAAAACGTACGGTACGGGACCAATCCCTTTCCATCCGTCAAAATCCGATTCCCGTTTTCCGCGGCGACAGTGAAATACGGATCCCACACCACCCAGGCGTCCACTTCTCCCTGAGCAAAAGCAATGCTCGCATCCGAAGGCGCCAAATATACCGGCTCAACATCGCTCATGCTCATTCCGGCGGAAGCCAACGCCTTCGTCAGCAGATACTGCGAAATCGACGCCTTGTTGAAAGCCACTTTTTTCCCTTTCAAATCGGCAACGGTTTGAATCGGAGAATCTTCTTTGACCAATATCCCCTCGGCCTGAGGCGCCGACGGCTCACTTGCCACATAGACAAAATCCAACCCTCTGGCCAACCCGAAAAGCGAAGGCGCATCCCCCACATTGCCAAAATCTATGTTTCCAGCACTTAATGCTTCCACAACCGCCAAACCTGTATTAAATTCCGACCACGCTACGGTATAACCTAAAGGCTCCAGAATTTCCTCCAGCGTTTTGCGGTGCTTGAGCAACAAAAGCGCCCCTGTTTTTTGATAGCCGATGCGCAAGACCCCTTTATTGTTCACTGGTTCCTTTTGAACAGCGGAACCGCTTTGCTGTTGGGCGGTTGGGCGACTTTGATTGCATCCCACGAAAGGCAATACCAAAAAAGCCATGCACAAGAAAAGGAAAACCGCCTTTCGTGTCGCACGTTCGCTCATCATTGCCGGACTTTCTCCCTTAATTTGGCACGCACCCGGGGAATCACATCGCGCCCTACCGCCTCAATGACCTCCAGATGGGGAAAACCGCGCAACAACACCTTATCGAAGCCAATGTTGACATACTCAACAATCCGGTCTGCAACTTGATCCGGGGTGCCCACGAGGGCAATGGAGTTGCCGCTCAACACCTGGGTGAGACCGGCCCAAAGGTTCGGTCCAATGCGAAAATCACGGTCGCGTGAGGATTCCATCAACTGGTGAAGCCGTTTCATCCCCACCGACTCCCCTTTCAAGCTCTCCTCTTCCTTCTTTTGGATGGCTATCGGATCTGCCTTGCTCACAAGTTCTCTGGCATTTTCCCAAGCTTGTTCCTCCGTCTCGCCTAGGACCACCTGAAAGGAAACGCTATAGCTCAACCAACGATTTTGCTCCGCCGCCAGTGCCTTCATTTCTTCAATTCGCTCCTGCGTATGATGCAACGTTTCACCCCAAAGCATATAAACATCCGCTTCTTCCGCGGCCACCCTTTTTGCCGCTTCCGAGGCCCCCCCAAAATAGATGGGCGGGCACGTTTGATTCACCCGCTTGAGCGACAGCGACGCGTTTTTCAGGCGATAGAATTCTCCTTCGTGATCAAAAGATTCCTCCACGAAAAACCGTTTCAACACCTGGATAAATTCCTTGGTTCGGCGATAACGGGTGTCATGATCCAAAAAATCCCCATCGCTGGCCAATTCTGTCGGCGAGCCGCCTGTGACAATATTGATCAACGCCCGCCCGCCTGACCAATAATCGACGGTGGCGAATTGCCTGGCGAACAGCGCCGGCGCAGTAAACCCGGGCCTTACCGCAAACAGGAATTTCAACGTTTCGGTATAGTGGATCAACGAAGAAGCCACAACCAGCGAATCCAGGCAATTCCCCCCAGTGGGCAACAATAAAGTGGAAAAACCGCCTCTCTCTGCCGCCTGGGCGATGCGTGAAATATACTCGAGCGACGGTTGTCGTTCTGTGCTGGCCGACCACCCGTCCATCCTCTGGGAATTGTAATTTCCGGCTCCTACGTACCGTCCATCCCCCGACGTCGGCGCCATCGTAATAAATTCAACCATTCGCTTCCCCTCCCGTCAGTCTTCGTACGTCCGGCGACCCGATGCTAGGATTCACCGCCGCTTCTTTCACTGCCGCTTAACAAACGCTCAATCCGCGCAAAGTCCGAATCGGTGATCCCTTCATAAATCCCATGACTGCCAATTTCCACCACAGGCACATGACGTACGCCATACTTCAATTCCAGAATGTCCCGCAGGTAATCCCTGCCCTCCACATCCACATTTTCGTAAGAATAACCCTTTTCCGCCAAAAAAGCCTTCAATTCTTGACAGGCCTGACATCCTTTCCGGCTCCACAACACAATTTTCTTGCTGCTTGACATTTCGCTTCTCCTCCTTGTTTCCGCGTCCATAAGTATGAAGAATACCGTTTACAAGTTTTGGTAGTTGGGATTCCACTGTAACCATCTTTTTTCCAACGATCTCGCCATCGAATCGGCCAGCTTTCCAAACAATGCATAAAGCAGGATGCTGAGCAGCACCACATCGGTTTGCATAAATTCTCGCGCGTTCATTGCCATGTAGCCGATTCCCGCATCAGCCGCAATCGTCTCGGCCACGATCAACGTCAACCACATGATCCCCAACGCATAACGCACGCCCACCAAAATCGAAGGCAGCGCTCCCGGCAAAACCACCTGCCAGAACAGCGACCATGAGCGCAGTCCATATACTCTGCCCATTTCCATCAGCCCCTGGTCGACCGAACGGATACCGTGAAGTGTATTCACGTATACCGGAAACAACACCCCAATCGTCACCAAAAACACTTTCGCTTCTTCCCCGATGCCAAACCACAAAATCACCAGCGGAATCATCGCGAGATGGGGAATATTCCTAATCATTTGGATCGTCGTGTCAAACAACTTCTCGGCAACGGGAAACAAGCCGTTGGCCAATCCCAAAAGAAAGCCAATGCTTCCGCCGATAAGAAAGCCAATGATGGACCGTTGAAAACTGATGAAGAGATGCCGAAACAACTCCCCAGAAAGGATCAGCTCCGCGGCCGCCCGCAGGACATCTGTCGGCGCCGGAAGAATCTTGTTCGAGAGCAGTCCATGCTTGGATAACCACTGCCACGCAAGAATGAACAGGACCGGCAACAACCAGGGGACCAGCCTTTTGGCCGCCTGGTCGAGAAAGATGGCTTTTTTCATCCAAACACTCTCCTTTCTTTCCGGCAGATGATCGCTGGCCGCCACCTCGCCAAAAGGCCCCTATGACAGATTCACCTTCCGTGCAGCGACATGCAGCAGCGACATTTGCTCAGGGCAAATGCGGAAGGTCATTCGTTTAGACCCGCATCATCCTGCACGCCCCTTTCTCTCACCGGATACCCGATAATGAGACATCTTTTCGCTCCAAAATACTGCTGAACTCGTAGAGCGACTTGCGCAACCGGACTTCGGCCTCATCCGCCAGCTTCACCTGCTTCCCTTCTTCCAAACTCACCTGCGTGTCCAGAATATACACGCCACCTAAAATATTCCGTGCCCCCAAGGCGTTCAATACAGGTTTCAAGGCATAATCGATCATCAGAAAATGGGCGGGCGAGCCTCCCAATGCGATCGGCAAAATCACCTTTTCCGCCAGCGCATCCCTGTCCAGAAGATCGAGCAAGGACTTCAAAACGCCTGTATAGGACGCCTTGTACACCGGTGTTCCGAAAATAACGCCATCAGCCGATTGGATCTGTTTGGACACAGATTGTACTGCCTCGCTGTCGTAAGAGCCCAGCACCAAATCTTCGGCAGGAATGTCCAACACATTCACAATAGACACCGAAATGTCCCTGTCTTCCAGCAATTTTCCCGCATGCTCCAAAACGTGCGCAGTCCTTGAAATACGGGACGGACTCCCGGAAATGGCTACCACGCGGCTCATCGCTACTCCTCCCTCGAAAAAAATGAGCCCCGATTCCTGCAGCACGCAGGAACAGGGGCCTCCGTTTGAACGGTCGGCATTCCTTATATTTCTTATAAAAATAATAGGTATTTTGATTATAAATTTCAGCACCCAGCGCGTCAACCCCGTCATGACAAACAGATGTCAAAAAGGCTCCTTCATCTCAATGCATGCACAAGCAAGATGAAAGGAGCCTTCGGTGAACCGATCGGCAATTTCTGTATCTTTTCATGACTATTTTACTTTTCGGCTTCCCTCCTTTAAGGGGAATGTTTTTTTCTCAAGAGGATAACGAAATTTTTCCAGCCTCTCGATTTGCGTAATCTGAGAATCATGCACGATAATTTGTACCGATCCGTATTCCAAGCCTTCCAGTGAACGGATGATCCGTTCGAGCCATTCCTGATCAATTTTGTTTTGGATCAATCTCCTCGCCTCCCAGCCGCTTGTGTCCAGTATGTTGTACCGCATGTTCCATGCTGGTTAGGTATAGTAACAGGATAGTACCCGCGCATGCCGCACCAAAACCATCTCATCCGCTTCTTGAAACGCAATCCCCCCCCTCCGCCGTTCCCGCAGTGTTATTCCTTCTTTTGCTAAAACCAATCCTTGACTCAAATAGACATAGACAACGGCGGGAAAACGAACTTGAGATACATTTTATTCATATTAATCCAAGTGATCAAGTGAGAATACAAAATTTTTCACCCGCCATCCTTCCGCCAGGCATGCTGTCACATCAAAAAAAGCGCGTTCATCGGCGCTATCTGGGCAGCAGGTTTTTCCGCAAGCGAAGCCGCCGTGATTCATCTACCCGGTGCTCAAACACATATTTGACCCACATCGTATTGATCGCAAACAGGACCGCGCCCAACAAAAAGACACCGCGGATGCCGATGACTCCAGCCAGCACCCCTCCCAGGATGGGCCCCAACATGTTGCCCATAAAGAGCGCGCTGTTGCAGTATCCGTATGTCGTGCTTTCCTGCCCGGGGGGAGAAAATTTTCGAATCAAAGCATTGACCGAAGGCAAAAGCCCGCCAATACACAACCCCAGTAAAAACCGGGTCACCAATAACGCGCCGATCGAGTGGACAAATGCCTGGGGAATACAAAACAGGGTCGCCCCGAGCAATGAGTAAAACAGGACGTACTGGGTTCCCTTCCGGTCTCCCAATCGTCCCAAAAACGGCGACGCCAACATATTGGCCATACCGGTCACTGCCGGCACCAGCCCCGCGTAAAATGCCACATATTGTGTGGTTGGATGCACTTCCTGGACAAAAAGCGGCAACAACGGCTGCGCGCTCATAATCGCAAATTGGATCATAAATCCCACGGCAAACAAAGCCAGCAGAGGCTGCGTGCGCATCACCGCGGAAAAGCTTCCCTTCATCGCCTTCTGCTGTCCCTCTGTCGGTTTGACAAAATCCTCCCTTACGCCGATCCATACCAGAACCGCCATCGCCAAAATGACCATGCCCGTATAGTGAAACATCTGGCGAAAGCCGATCCACTCCGCCAAAAGCCCGCCAAGGAACGGCCCCATAATCGTCCCGGCCACCGTTCCTGACTGGAGAATCCCGAGAGCCTGACCCGTTTTATCCTTCGGCGTGTTCACAGCCATCAGCGAGGTTGCCGCTGGAATGAACCCGGAAATCATCCCATTGAGAAAACGCAGCAGCAACAGTTGCAACGGCGTGGCAGCCAATCCCATCAAGGAAATCGTGATCGCCATTCCAAACCCGGAACGGAGCAACATAATCTTTCTTCCATGCCGGTCAGCCAATGCACCCCAAAAAGGAGCAAACAGAAAAGCAGAAAAAAAATTGGCGCCAAAAATAAACCCGGCCCATCGTGTAACAGCAGCCGGATCACGCACTCCCAGTTCCTGAACGTACAGAGGGAGAAAAGGAATGATCATGCTCATCGAAGCCATGACAAAAAACTGTGCGACCCAGAGAATCCCCAGGTTTCGCTTCCACTGTTCCATCCACCGCACTCCTCACCACATGCCGGTTCAACATTTCGTTCCCCTAAATGATTGGGCAAAAAAGAGGGGAACGCCGTCTTTCCGGACCGTTCCAGTCCCCTGTATAGCCGTCGTCGTTCCTTTATCTGTTTCAGCGATCATTTCACGTCATTATTTTTATTATAAGCCGAGTGAAAAAAGGAGGCAATCATTCCGCCAGTTCCACGCGTCATTGCACCCGCTTTTTCCTTCCCGCCCAATAGGTTTCACGCAACTTGTACTTTTGCAGTTTTCCGGTGGCTGTCCGCGGCAGAGAAGACACGAATTCCACCGATTTGGGCGCTTTATAATGCGCCATGTTGTCCCGGCAAAACCGGATCAGTTCTTCCTCTGTCAGGGTTGATTCTTCTTTCCGCACCACCAGCGCCTTGGGCACCTCTCCCCATTTGTCATCCGGAACGGCAATCACGGCCACTTCCAGGACATCCGGATGCTTGTAGATCACCCCTTCCACTTCCGTGGATGAAATGTT
>LZRT01000084.1 GCA_002159075.1 Bacillus thermozeamaize | reverse complement strand
CTTTGATGGCTTCCCAGTGTTGGACAATGGTGGCCCGGAGTTGTCGGGTTGTGACTCCGTCAATCCCTGCCGCACCTTTGTTTGCTTCCACCCGGCGCAGGGCTTGCAGCATGTTTTCCCGTGACAGCATCTGTTCCATCAAGTCCATCCGATATTTCTCCCTTCGCAGGATGAGTTTCAGGTCTTGCCGGTCGATGCTCCGCCCTCTTGAGGTCCCTCCGGGCTTCACCCGTGCCTCCCCCAAGCAGTTCCTTCCGGAATTCTGCGTTCAACACATCGATTCTCGAAAGCGTCTGATTCATCCTTGAGTTGACGTTCGGCCCTTCCCTTTTCAGGCGTCCCTGTTAAGGTACTATGGCCTCTGCTGACTTCTGTACGTTCAGCGGCACCTTTCGACACCGGTTACCATCTGCAGATGGCGTTCCGTACAGACCTCCCCGGGTAAGGGTGTGGACTTTCCGCTCATGTACCTGCCCAATCTACCAGATTAGCCCTTGGCGGCTTAGGACTTCGTCTTGTGTTGCAGACTCATCCGGCTAGTCTAGCCTCGAATTGGGTTCGTGTACCTCAGGTCAAGCGTTTGCCTTAAGCTTCCTTCAGATTCCACCTCGCGATGGACACCCTTGCTCTCGGCTAACGGTAGGCGCTCGCCAGCCCCCGCTCGGGACTTTCACCCTATAGACCACACCCATGCCGGGCGCACAACAAGAAACCGCCGGCAAGCTGATGCCGGCGGTATCATGGCATATTCATTCAGGACGTGACTGCAGCGCTGCGCCATCCTCCGTCTGATCCATGTCTTCAAACAGACGGAACAGGTTTTCCGAGCCATTTTTCGTAAAACGTATCGATATCCGGCAGGAAGTCAAAAACCACCGGATAACCCGGGGGAACCGCCTCCACTTCCAATTGAGTCAAGCAGCCTGGACAATAGTATTCGCGAAGGACCATCCAGTCCGGATCGGAACCCATAAATTTGGGATACACTTCATTCATTTTTTCCCCTGTGTCTCGAACATAAACCAATGCTTTTAACTTCCAATTTTCCCTGTAGTCTCCGAATTCATGACCACAGTCGCATTTCACGACGCGGCCTCCGCCCGGTTTTGCCACAATATAAAGGTGCAGTCCATACGGCAATATGATCGGATCGGGCCAAGGCACGCGATCTTGTAAAATTTCCACCATTTTTTCGAACCGATCCGGATCTTTATACGCACTCATGATGTTTCTTACTTGGCGAAACGGCAGCTTGCCGTCCAGTAAATCCTCCAGGGTTTTTCTGTCGTATGTCGGCATGATCATACGCTCCTTTCAAATTGTTCGCTTCCGAATGCAAAGTCCTCCGGCAAGTTCCAAAAGGTCCGGAAATGTTTGGCCCACTCTTCGCTCAATTCCATGCTGCTCCGATACATGTCTTTAACGGGGGGAATGAAATCTTGCCGAAGGATTCGTTCCCGTTCCCGTTCCATCCATTGGGCTACCGGCACTGCGCGTCTTGCCCTTTCTTGCCGCATCTCGGCCCGCCGCTTCTCTGTCGCGGCCACATCCACATGCCAGTTTCCGCTTTCGTCTTGCGCAATCACGGCACCGTAGACCTTTTCTGCGTACTGCGGCAACAGGAATTCTTCATTTAAATCTTCCTCGACGGCCTTCGGATCTCTCTCCAAGGGATCTCCAAGACCCGGTCCGCCTCGCTGCACGGAAAGATACAGGTCATACTCCTCGAAATTCGTCTCCAACGTCAGGGCGCGCCCATCAAATTCCTCGTATTGGGCATCCACATATTTCGACATTTCGGAATCCTCGGGATTCCCTTCGCGGCAGGGGAGCGGCCGTTTTTCATCAATCAGCTTCCTCAGATTGGTTTTATGCATGTTGTGACGATACCCGGTGTTGCCAGGATAGCCCCCAAAGATCCCGCATCCGTGAAAGACATGCCCCTCTCCAACATTGAAAATCACTTGGTGGCGGGTCTTCCAAACCATGCGCAAAGACTCATAGCCCGGACCGCCCCTGTACTTGCCCATTCCCGCCGTCTGAGGCTTTACCCTTCTCCCCAGGTAAAGGAGAGGCTCCAGTTGTTCCCAAGCTTCGATATCGCCCATATCCCCTTCGGGATTCCACATGGCGGCACAATATCCTTCCCCGTCCTTGATGAAACCGGCCCCCGTTCCTTGACAAGAGTGTTCAAAGCTCGTAAACGCGGAATCAAGCCCAAATTGGTTGACTCCCCCTCCCTGGGTAAGGTTCCATGTGCCCGGATATCCCGCCGTGATCTCCTCCACATATCCCCGCGCCTGGTAAGCACGGCCCAAACTCCGAATCATGCCCGTAAACGAAGGAATGAGAAACAGCCATGACAGCGTCGTGGACAACGTCTCATTGTCCGGATTCGCCCATGATCCTTTCGGCAGACGAATGTTGGAAGCCAGATAGGCCCCGTCGTTGACCTTATCGTTCGGAATCAGGGTTTGCGTCAACTGAACCCAGAGCGCTCCCTGCATCGCGCTGGGAGGACAATTGAACGAGTGGTATCCCCATTTGTTGGCTCCATTCAAATCAAGCTCCAATTCGCCGTCAGCTTTCACCAGAACCTTCAGCGGCGCATGCATCAATTGATCCTTTGCCGCATGCGCGGGCATCCGCACCTCCCCGCCAAACGGAACATCCATGAACGATGGCGCTTCGTAGATCCCTGGGACAAGCATCTCTTTGACACGTTGGCGAAAGGATAGCCGTCCATCTTCGATCACTTCCCGAATGAATTGTTTGTAAACGTCAATCCCTTCCTCCTCAATCATACGAAGCACGGCATCACGCACCATCTGGCATCCGGCCAGTCGCGTCCGCTCATCCAGCATCCAGTACATCGGCGTGCGGACCGCCTTTTTCGCCCGCAACTCGTAGCTGGCGTAAAGCTCATCATTTTCACCGATTTTTTCGCAACTGACGATGAGACCGTCCTCATACCGGGTCGTTTGGCCGTACGCCATGCTTCCCGGGCGCGAAGCCCCAACGTCGATGACATGGACGACGCCGCCTACCCAGCCGATCAATTCCGGACCGTAAAAAATCGGAATCAGGGTGTGGACATCAGCATTATGAACGTCGCCAATAAAGGAGTCATTGTTTCCGAACACATCACCGGGCCGGATGCCAGGATTGATTTCCCAATCATGGCGTATCATGAATTTGATCGCGTCGGACATCGTATGCACGTGCACAATAATGCCGGTGGACAAAGCGACGGAATCCCCTTCCGGAGTATATAGCGCGAAACTCAGTTCGCCGATTTCCTTGACAATCGGCGAGGCGGAAATGTTCAGCGCCGTCTCCCGGGCGTTGACCAAGCCACCGCGGATGCGGGCAAACAAACGCTCGTACCGAATCGGATCGTGCTGCTTCAGCTCCAATGTACTGATGCCATAGTAACGGCCTGTCTTTGCGAAGATTTCTTCCGATTCCTTCAGCATCTGTTTCAGTGTTTTCCCGTTCCAGCCGATCGGTTTGCTCACCATGGATTCAGACACAATGGCCATCATGAATAACCTCCTTTACTGTTGGCAAGAGGCGTTTTTTTCAAATGGAAAATCCGATGTTGATCAAGATAGGCATGCCTGTTTGGAGGAACGACGAAGGTCGTCGAAGGGGACTCAATGATACTCAAGCCTTGAATGACATTGCCCGGTTTGAGATATTCCATTTCGTAAATCGTCGCCGGCAGCCACTCACCGTGCCAGTACACCTGTCTCGTCCCTTTCACGGCACTTTCGTCCGGTTCCGGGGAAGAAAGCGATTCTTCGGGAAGCCGCGGTTTTTCTACGGGCACGATGCCTGTGACAATCGCTGTCGTGATCAAGTATCCCAGTTCAGGCGACTTTGCCGACCGGGCGTAAATTTTCCCATAGAGATTTTCGAAGTCAGCCACAATGTCGGACAAATCCTGCGGAGACTTGATTTCACCCTTCTTTGTGTAAAATTCAAGATCATTTAATTGCCCTTGGTACTGCATGCGCACGCCATGCCGAAAGACAATCTGATCGCTGGAGATCCCGCTTTTTTCAAACTGCGAAACGACGCGATGTTCAAGTTCTTTCCAGACCTGGTTCAACTCAGCGGCGATGTCCATTGGATCACGGCCAGCGGCAATGCCTTCGATCGCCAGATCGACCGTTCTGTCATACCGGTACTCAAAATCTGCGCACGCACAGCCAAATGCTGAGAAGCCGGCCGCCCAAGCAGGAATCAGGACATCTTCAAAATCCAGCCCTTCCGTGTATCCACCCACATGAAGCGGACCTCCCCCTCCATAGGATAAAAGAGCATAGTTTACCGGCGCATAACCTTTCCCAAGAACCATCGCCACAACTTGGTTTCTCAGTGAATCCTCAAACAGGCGTACGACTCCCGACGCCGCTTCATAGACATCCAGTCCCAGCGGCCGCGCGATCTGTTGCTCAATCACTTCGATGGCCCGCTGCTTGTTGAGCTTGACGTCACCGCCGAGAAAATAGTCGGGGTTCAGAAGACCCAAGACCAAGTTGCAATCCGATATCGTCGGCCTGTCAACGCCTCCGTCTTCGTAACTGACACCGATGCGATAGCCGGCGCTGTCGGGTCCAAGTTCAATGCGATTTGACGTGGGATTCACCCGCACGTACGTCCCAGTGCCCGCGCCGACCGAGTCAATTTGGACCAGGGGAAGGCTGAGGATAAACCGCGCAATGTCAGGGGTATTCTTGATATGATATTCGCCGTTGGTAATCAACGCCAGATCAAAGCTCGTCCCGCCAATGTCTGTGCACACCACATTCTTGAACCCCAGTTTCTCCGCCAGATACTTGCCCCCAATGACCCCTCCGATCGGTCCAGAAACCAGTGTCGGAGCCAGTTCCTTGGAGTCAATGCCAATCGTTCCGCCGTGGCTCGCCATGACCCGAATTTCAAATTTGGCCCCGAGTTCTTTCGCTTTTTCATTCACTTTCTGTAATTGGCCTCTCGAAGGTTCGGCCGCATACGCCTCAACCAACAATGTATTGAGCCGGGGGAAGTCCCTCCTCACCGGATAGAGCTCCGAAGCAAGAAAAATCGGCACCTCCATGTTTCGGCGTTTCATGACTTCGAGAGCAATGTCGCGGACCCGTTGTTCATGGGCCGGGTTGCGATAGGAATACAAGAGGTTCACACACAAGCCTTCGATCTGTTGATCAAGCAATTCCGCGACCGCTGTGTAGACATCCTGTTCATACAGCGGAATGATGACATCGCCAAAGAGATCGATCCGCTCTGTCACGCCCCGAATCCGCTGGCGAGGAACTAAGGGAGGGTTATGATGATGCGTGACCAGGTGAAGGCGATCGGAGTAGGAATACCCTAAGTAGGTTTGCAGACCTCGTTCCAATCTCAGATAGTCCTCTTGACCTTTTGTCACAATTAACCCGATACGGCGTCCTTTTCTCTCCAGAAGCCGGTTCAGCATGGCAGTACCGGAATATATCCCAGAGACAATGCTTGGGAATGCTTCCTCCGGCATCATGCCCCAGTACTTCAGTCCATCCCGCGCAGAATTCGCAAAGCCGACCGACTCGTCTTCAGGTGTTGTTTGGGCTTTCCCGACAACAAACTCCCCTTTGTCATCGATGATAAACGTGTCCGTCATGGTACCCCCGGCGTCGATGGCCAGGATTTTCGCATGCCTCTTCATTCATCGCTTCACCCCTCTTGTGATAAGTGACGGAGCAACCCCCGCACGCTACATATTTGCAAGATACATGCCAATCTTCCATTCGTTTATAAGGTTCAGACACATTCATTGAAAAGCCCACAAATCAGGGATATATCGATAAATAAAAAAGAACGTGTCTATCCTGTTGTTACAAATGTGACGCTGTTTACGACTTTTTACATGGAGATGCATGTGTGACAGCGAATCAAGGGGTGAGGGATGTTACGTGTTATCATGTCCAAGCGTTATGCCAAACTCTTTCAATTTCCTGTAGATCGTCATTCTTGAAACCCGCAGGGTTCTCGATGCCTTCGAAACATTTCCGCCTGCTTCTTCCAAAGCACGTATCAACGCGTCTTTATCGACTTTGCCTCTGGTTTGACGGCAAATATAGTATCCGCGACTGAGCCCATGGGTTTCCCGAGCCCGTGGGCGAGCTTTCCGCGACACAGGATGAAACGCACGAATCTCATCGGGCAAGTTTTCAACCTTGATTTTCCCATCTAATGATGAGAGCAGCGCCTGTTCCACACAATTTCTTAGTTGTCTGACATTTCCCGGCCACGTGTAGTTCATCATCATTTCAAGCGCCTCTGGATCAACCATCGCACCTGGCCCTCCATGCGGACTGGTCCGCAAAAAATGTTCAACCAAAAGAGGGATGTCCTGTTTGCGTTCACGCAAGGGAGGCAAGCCGAGATGAACAACCTGCAGGCGATAATATAAATCTTCGCGGAACCGCCCCCGCCGAACCTCATGGCGCAGGTCCCTGTGCGTCGCCGCAATGATTCGCACATTGACCGATACAGGCCGAGTCGACCCAACGGGGTAAACTTCACGCTCCTCCAACATTCGCAGCAGGAAAACCTGTGCTTCCAACGGAAGATCTCCTATTTCATCCAGAAATAGCGTTCCACCTTCCGCTAACGTAACCCATCCTTTCTTCCCGCCTGGCTTTGCCCCCGTAAAAGCCCCGCCTTCGTAGCCGAATAGCTCGCTGGCCATGAGTTCCTTCGGAATCGCACCGCAATTGACGCCGATAAACGGACCATCACTCCGGTGACTGCAGGCGTGAATCGATTGGGCCAGCATCTCCTTTCCAGTCCCGGTTTCGCCGGTTATGAGCACTGTCGCGTCACTGGCAGCGATTCGTTCGGCAAATTCCAATATGCTTCCTAACGACGAGTCGGCTGTGATGAAATCGGCAAATGCGTACCGAGTGCTGGCCGCTCTTTTTTGGGATTTTCTTGCCGGAACCGAAGACGGCACCTTTTTAAACAAGGCTAAACCACCCAGCAGCCGGCCGGCGTATCGGTAAGGCCTCACTTCGATTCTCCATTCACAACCGTCGGCGGACCGATAATATCCGTAAACCGGTTTGTCCTTGAGATCTTTCAGCAGTTCCGGAAGTTGCGGAACATGAATCACATGTTCCAACGTTCTGCCGGATTGGACCCGTAAAAGATAAGATGCCGGCAAGTTACATTTGACAATCGTCCCTTGCGAATTGAAAATGACGACAGGATCCTGAATGATATCAAACAACAGTTTGATGAGTTCAAAATTTTGTTGGATCAGTTTTTCATAGATGGTTTGCTCAATCTTTTTTGCCTGCATGATCACCATATGAAGATCGTGCGCCTGAACCAAACTTTTTTTGCCGGTCACATCCAGTACGCCAAGCAACGTTCTGGTCACAGGGTCCTTGACAGGCGCCGCCGAACAAACCCAAGGGTGCCACCCCTGACAAAAATGTTCCGCCGAAAATACCTGCACCGGCTTCTGCTCTGTCAACGCTGTCCCGATGGCATTCGTGCCCGCCCTTTTTTCACTCCAATCAGCACCCGGTACAAAATTGTTTCTTTCCAGCTTAGCCCAAGTTCCTGTTGTGGCTCTCCCGTCTAAAATGACACCGTGCGAATCACAAACCACGACGCTAATCGTCTGGTTTGAGTAGCATTGATACATCTCATTCATCCATGGAAGCGCAGCTTCTAAAAGAACTTGATTGATTTCCCTCCTCGCCTTCAAATTCTCATCCATACAGACAATGTCAGCCCTGCGTTTCAAGGGATCGATGTGATTGGTCAAGCATCTCTCCCATGATTTTGCAATCACCGGACGAAGCGAATCTGGAAAGGTTCCGTCCGAAAGAAAGCGCTCCCATTTTGTCTCCAAAGAACGCTCAATATCTTTGAAGTATTCAAACTTCTCAATGGAAACCGCGAGATCAGCCACCTTAAGGACCTCCTTTCATGAAAGGATGCTTCACGATTTTTCATGAACGTCTCTCGCCTATGGACCAGCATGCATAGGATTTGGAGAGGAGAAAGAGATTCGCCGCATCCATCGGCCAGCTTGGCAGTTTTATCAATATAATTGATATAAATTATTATTTTACAAAAATTATATTTATTTTATCATATATTTCGTTTTTTAGATTGTATGATTTTATAAAAAATGTCAAGGCTTTTTTTCAGTCTAAGTTGCTAGCAAACAGGCGTTTGTTCAGGACGTGAGGATTTAAAAATAAAAAGAAGGCGCAGCATCCGCGCCTATATTTTCAAGCTCAATTGTTCTTCCATTTGTTCTTCTTCAAAAGCGCCTTCGGAGCGATCACTTTCCAACCATTCCCGCCGCAACGCAGCTGCCCGGCGTTGAATGCGGTTGACGAGTTCGGTATCCTGTTCCCCACTCTCCATGTCGGTTTTTTCTTCGAGCATTCCTTCGGGAGGAATCCCCATGTTTTCAAGCTTGTCATACACCGTTCTCATGGCTTGTTCCGGATCGCGATAAAACGCACTGCCACGAATACGAACAAATGTCCATCCCAATCGCTCCAACACGGCCTGCCGAGCCATGTCCTCGTCCAGGTTATCCAGTGTGTGCCAGCGATCGCCGTCACACTCCACCGCCAGGCGTTTTCCGCCCCCTTCCACCACCATGTCGATCCGGTAAGCCCCCACTTGATATTGAGGTTTCACCCGATAACCCGCTTGCAGCAAGTGCTTCAGCACCGACTGTTCAAAGGGAGATTCCGCATGTTTTTCCAAGCGCTCCATCTTTTGTTCCAACGCAAAAGGATTTCGGACATGGAGAATTAACCGTTTCCTTAAATCACCATCTTTTAGGTCGTTATTCGGGTCCAAGGAATGAATCAACCACAACTGGTTTCTCGCACGGCTTGCGGCCACGTTGAAGCGCTTTTTCATCTGCTCTCCCGGATCGGCCAGTCTGCGCAGTGGTCCATATCCGCTTGGACCATGAACCATCGACAAGAAGATAACGTCCCGTTCATCGCCTTGGAATTGCGATGGGTTGCCACAGCGAATTTTTCGCTTGTTATATTCCACTGGCGGCAAGTATTTCCTCAGCAAAGACTCAATCCGTATGGCCTGTTGATCGCACCTCGATCGACCGGGAATGCCTCCGATCCAGCTCTTCCACAAATTGACGGAACAACCAAGCCTGCTCCGGATCGCCCGGCAAAACATGGCCGCCGTGCGCGCCATCTCTCAACTCGATCGTTTTCGCCCATCCCGGAGCTGCGGCAGCCAATTTGGCAAGCAACGCCTTTCGCTTGCGGAAAATCTCCGATTTGCGAATCAGGTCAATGTACCGGGAGTATACCGCTTCATATTCGTCACACGCCTTCTTTTTGATGCTTTCTAAAAGCTGTAACAATAAATCGGAGGGGTTATCTTCTTGGAGATAGGATTGGATCGTTTGCAAATGATTTTGATATTCTCTCGTTTTTTGCTCATACATCAATCGATGAATCTCTGCTTCAATGATCGTTGGCAGACTTTTTGAAACCGCGTTTCGCAAACGAAGCAAATCCCCAAACTCATGGACGACAGATGGCTGTTCTGCAAAATACTTCTCCCATTGAAACCCTAGTTTTTTCAAGCGGTTTTCCAAGGTCAGTCACGTACCGGGATACCAATCCAACCATTTCCGAATTTCCTCCATCAGGTGACGCGCTTTTTTCTCCGGTTCGTCGCCAAATTCAGCAAAACTCGGCCCGCCAAGCGATGTCACTTGCCGTTCCCATCGATTGCGCAACCTCTCCCTTAATTCGATCAATTCGACATACGAACGCAACGCCTCAAAGTGCTCTTTCTGTTCGGGAACCGTCCCATTGACCTTGGCCACACGCAAAAACTGTTTTCACTCTCTTTTAAAAAACAACGAAAAACTGGATAGCTTTTTTCCCGAATTGATGTAATCCAAGATGTCAGACAAAATCGTTTTGGCTTTTCTAAGATCGATATCCGCGGACACACGGGGATCGTATTCCAATAATTCCTTCTGTGTCGACAACATTTTTTCGTACGTGGATTCAATGAGCGCTATGAGATCTTGCCAAATCGTCCCGTGTTCTTCACCGCTCTGGCCCGCTGTGATCACGGCAAACTTCCAATGGTTCTCTTCTTCCAAAACGGCAATGGCCTGGCTTAGCTCGCCATTGAAGCGACGCAATTCCTCAATGCTCCGCTCCCCTGTCGGCTCCCACAAATCGGAACGATAGGCCAAATCGGTTTGAGACAATGCTTCCAGTTCTTCCACCAGCACGCGAAAATCATTCGGATGCACCAATTCATCCGGCCGTGGCAATGAAAGGTCCAGTTCTTTTTCTTCATCCGGCGAAAGCACGCGATTGGTTTGGTATAGTTCTGCAAGCTCCTCCCCGCTCAAGGGCAAAGGGGCTCCCGCTTCGACCGGACCGGGAATCCAGCCATGCTCTTCTTGATGCTGGCGGACAAATTCGGCAGCCTCGGAGGGATGACATTCCTTCCCGGCAACCACCACGGAGCGATATTCATCCATGCGCGCCAATTTTAATTGCTCACGTTTTTCCCGCAACTGTTTTAACAACCGCTTCCGTTCTTCCTCGAGCTTTTGAATCGCCTGTTCTTCATGCGGTATGTCGAGCACGGAAAGGCGTTCATTGATTGTGTCAATCGATTGTTCCAGTTGTTCTTTGTTGTCACTGTCCAGCACACTGACACACAAATTCTGTAACGGTTTGGCCACTTTTTCCCTTAACACCGTCAACGCTTTCGCCGTGTGGCTGGTGACCAACACCTTCTTCCCTTGCGCCAACAAATGGCCAATAAGATTGGCAATCGTATGGGTTTTCCCTGTACCAGGAGGACCTTGGACCAAGACGGAACCATATCTTTCAAGCAACAGCGCCATCTTGAGCTGTTCCGCATTGGCCTCTTTACTCAACAAAATCCGCTCATCCTCACCGTTGATATCCAGATCCCGCAGCGACGATGAAGGAGGTTGCGTCTCGTCTTGTTTGGGGTGTATTCCCGCAACGCGAGTAACCGCTCCTGGCAAATCGTCACGTTGTTGCAGATCCTGCAAGATGCGATCAATGGTTCCCGCATATCCGTGCGTTCGCTTGCGCAAGAAAAGGACCGGATCACGGAACAACTGCAGGAATTCCGCATTTCTTGTTCCGTTTTCTTTTTTGACGAATTCACCATGCGGAGAAAGTTGAGAAACCACGCGCTTTAAAAATTCTTCCGTCTCCACATCGCCCAACGGGTGGTACAATCCTTGTTCAAGATCCCGCAAACAACGAGAAATGGCGGACTGTTCCACGCCACCCATGGACCGAAGGAGAGCCGTATACAATTCAGCAGGGCGGTCCGTTTCAACAAGGATAAATTCTGGTACCTCAGGATGAAACTGCAGTTCCACCCTAAGCAACAGGATAGGATGGAATATTTCCTTCCATTTCAGGATCCCCTCTCCAAGAACCAGCTCTACCGTTTCATTTTCTCTTTCAATGTGGGCGTATATTCCGTATAATGTTTCATAAATCTGCATCGCCGCACGGGCAGGCTTTTCCTTTTGGGCCCAAGCATTCCTTCGTTTCAGCCATTCCTCAAAGAGGGCCACACGACTTTCGTCATCTTGGAAGTTTTCTTTAACTTCACTGCCATCCTCATCCATCCGGGTTTTTGATTCAAACACCTGCACCGTTTTCTCGGGATTTTGCCATCCATTTTGCAACCAAGGCTGGATTTCTTGCGGCGGTTCCGGACAAGGGGTTAAATCCGGTTTTCCCACTTTCAGAATGAATGGTTCATGGCCATCATGATTTGCAGGATTCCCGAGTTGGATAACCGGATGATCAGGCAAGTCGTGAAACCACAGGTGCCAGAAATGGTTTTGAACCTGTTTGGTCACGGGATTGCGCAATTGGTGCATCTCTTGGAGAAAACGGAAGAGCCTCGTCAACTTATCCCGGATCGCTTTCGTTTGGTTCACGTCCTCCATTGTGATTCTCCTACAAACCCCTTTCAAAATTTTCTACTCGCAGCAAGTGGATTCAGTGGTTGTTTTATAAAATCAATCCATTTTACAAGCTTTACGAAGCATGTTTTTTACCTCTTCAACCGTGAACGGCACTTTTTTGCTGTGGATGATGAGGTGACAATTTGGGCAAACAGGACGCAAATCACGGATCGGGTCCACTTCATATTCACCTTGTATCTCGGACAAAGGAGTCAGGTGATGTACATGAATCTTGTTTTTGCCGATCGGCCCATAAACCTTCTCAAAATCAAACCCACATATAACACATTGGCTGCCGTAGTGTTGAATGCAGGCGTTTCTGGCTTTTCTACTTCTTTCGTATCGGTCAACATACACAGGATAAACAGCCCCTTCAGAATAAACCGGCTTTTCTTCGGTGCTGATTTCCCCCATAAAAACAAGCTCAGTATCAGGATTTGACTCCAAAATGGCATCAAATGCCATCACCAGTTCAGGACGCATGATCCAGGGAAACTTCCCCCTTTTTTCATATCCCAAAAAAGGAACATGCCACCACCTTACTGTCCCATTCCGTCTTAACGGGGGTTGGATGCCTGTCTTCGCAACAACTCGTTTGCTAAAACGGACCATTTGGCTATTGATCACACTGTGATGAGGCAATTGTAACCTGGCCGCGATTTCAGCAGCTCTCATTTCGTGATGTTCGCTTTCATAGATCATTTTGAGAACCTTAAAATCCGATTCCTTTGTTACCTCTTTATCTTTCAACAATTCAATCCATACGTCAGTACTGAGATCAATTGGATCATTGTAGAACATGGAAAATCATCCCGCCTCATCGTGTTAATCGAATCTGCATTTTCTATTTATTTTTCGTTGGTCTTTGCTCATGATTTCTCTCATTCATGGCAGGCTCTTTGTTCCGCTCAACATTTACCTATATTTTACCATGTCCTACTCATGAGTGAATGAAGTTATCGTATCCACATCGACAAAAAGTTCCAACACATATTTGGCCAGCGGATGATTTTCCTCGATCCCCAAAACCTGCCGCATCTCCTGGATTGCGTTCAGCCACTCTTCTTTCGTTCGGGGACCATTCACTTCCTCATCTCCGACAAAGTACAAAAACACGAGATAAGCCGCAATTGCCATGTCAAAACCTTGGTCATCGAAGAAGGCTGTAACCGTCAAGACCTTTTGAGCATTTTTTGCTAAATGGTTTTAAACACTATATCCCTAGAAAAATCGTCTGCCGATACTTCAGACGATAGCTGTCACCGCTAAGTTGAACGACTTCACTTTTGTGCAAGATCCGGTCCAGGATGGCAGTCGTTATGGCCTGATCA
>LZRT01000083.1 GCA_002159075.1 Bacillus thermozeamaize | reverse complement strand
GCGGATCATATTGCAACTTGCGAAAATGAAAGAGCCGCTGGCAGCCGAGCACCCAGCCGACAATGAGATACAGCAGGATGCGGTAGAGGGGAAACAACGAGTTGTTTGCCTTCGCAAACGATAGCCCCTGCAGCGCCTTGGCGAGCTTGATTTTCTCGAGGTATTCCAGAAAGATTTTGGCGCCTCCGAAACTGGTCGCATGTCGCAGGGAAAATTCTGTCTTGATTTTGCTGACGGGTGTGGTAGACTTCACCTTAAAGGTGCTCCTTTCTTTGGCTGGTTTTTTTTCGTCAAACACCATTCTACCAAAGAACAGGAGCCCTTTTTATGTTTTTAAAAGAGTTTTACTTTCGAAATTCAGGTTCAATATTTTTGATTTTATTGAAACGGTGGAAGGGATAGGGATTGGAACGCATGTTGCTGACAGCTTTATCAAAGCTCGTCAAGAACTGGCCAAACTGTTTCATATCCAGGAACTTCACGATGAATGGAGTCTGCAAGAGAATCAAAAGTATGAATATAATTTAGATTTGCTTCAGGATGGGATAGCTCGAATAAAACAGAGACAACCGATACTTTATGAGTATATAAAAAGCTTTGTTCCACTGTTGATTTTGCTAAACTCTTGGGGTAAGGATCATATTTACTCAAAGTTTCGTTGCAACGAGGAATCCGTTTTCTTTGTTTCTTCCACTGAGCTTAAAAATAGGTTGGGGGATCTTTATGAGAGGTCTACGATAACAAGGGCAATCAATATGTTTGCTTTAATCGGTTTCCTCACAAAAATCCCGCACACAGAACTTTCGGATGAACTTTGGGAGATTGCAAAAGGGATTCATGGAGGAAGAAAAGGGCATAAGTTAATCAATTTTTATCAAATTCCAAGGTATACAGATAACATTTTGACAGAAGCGGAACAGGTCGTCACAAACCTTCTTCAACATGGAATGAGCAACGTTGGCAAAATTACGAAAGAAAAAATTGAAACGTTTTTTGGCAAAGAATATGCCTTGAGAGTTTTCCCACCAACAAGAATCATTGAAGATCCGCCAACAACAGATCATTTCGAGGACATTCCTTTTTAAGCGGGACAAAAAAAGTTCCGCTTTTTAATTTTGCTATAGCAAAATCACTTTAGTGATTTACCGTGATAAAGTCGATTGTCAACAAGTTGTTATTCACTTTGGAAATTGAATAATTCCAAAAAGCAAGATCGTTTTGGTCTTATAGTTCATAGTCACCCTTTGGGTGACTACGGCGTTCGGTAGGAACGCCCAACTCATAGGTATTGTATTGCAATCAGGCTTCGAAGAAGCCGATCTTAGGAATAATGTTTTTTCAACAATAAATAAATGTTCTTGGGGATTTTGCAAACATATTAAGTCTATTATTTGTGTTCTGATTTGTGGATCTTTATGTAACCCTCAGACTGTTGCAGGAACCTCGAACGGGGTTCGACCGAAATAGCCTTTCTGGAATATTGCAATGGCAGTAAAGTTATGTTATCAAACAAAAACATTGGAATCTGGAGTGGTTTGGATGTTGTCAATGGGAACGGTAATTTTTGGGATTCATGATGCAAAAACTGCTATCACTCGGCAAGAAGTGAATCAAATTCTTTGCCGATGCGAGGTGAAAGATCTGTTTGAGCTTGCCTGGGAGGCATATTCGAAGGAATGGGATCATGGTTACGCTTGGTTAAATCTCCATACTGGCGAAATTGAAGGGGGGCATGAAAAAGAGATTGATCAGCGGTTTGCTTACATTATTTTGCTGACAATAAGCGAAGCCGACTTTGTATTCAATTGGGGGCACGAAGATGAACTGGCCGAGTATGAGAAGGAGGGAAATGGGTTATCGTTGCGTCAATGGTGTAAAATCAAGGGAATCGATTATCGGGAGCGTATCAAACAAGGGGTCTTGTTAGATTGGCATGGATGGAGCCAGGGCAGGGTGTATTCTAATTCTTCATTGCATGAAGCATTGAACACTTGGTATCAAAGTCGAGATTCGAGTATGGCAAGCTGATGTTTGAATTCCGAACCGATTAATAAAAGAGAGGAGGAAGGAAGCGTGGAACAAATGAAAGAATTCCAAGTTCGGGATTTTCGCAAACTTTTGGTGTACCAGAAGGCGATGGAATGGTATGGCGAGATATCGGATATCGTCAAAAAGTTGCCCTGGGAAGAGAAAGATGGAATTGGAAAACAAATTCGAAGATCCTCTAGTTCAGTTTCTGCAAATTTGGCCGAGGGGAATGGGCAGTATTATAAACAGAAGGATATCAGTTTCATTAACAATGCATTAGGGTCAGCCGCCGAAACGCAAATGTGGTTGGATGCCCTGTTGCAGGGAGGTTACATTGATCAAGCTACCCATGCCAATCTTGACGAGAAGGCAATCGAAATCAGAAAAATGCTGGTGGCGATGATGAAGAAAATCAAGAACGAAATCGAAGAGAAAAAGAATATTGCTTAATTTGTGAGTACGCTTGAATCAAATTTCAAAGACCAAAGTGGAAGCACTTTTTTCTTCAGGAAAAGACATTTTTCCTGAAAGTGAAAGTGCTTTTCTTTTTGACCAACGACACTATGGGGAGGGGGAAGTTGCTAAAATGAAGAGATGGCGAGAAGGAGAAACGATAGCAGAAGAGGTTATTTAAGTTATGTGGTCAGTTTTTTCATTCTTATTTGCCCAAAAAGGCTGGGGGAAGCAGAAAAATAGGTTTTCAACTCTCCGCATAATGTAGAGTTATGTTGCCAAGTTGTTTGTCGAGATCAACCACCTATTTTCGTTGGGTAAGTTTGTACATAGAGATTACCAGGTAGGCGAATATCGCAAATAATGCACTGAAGAAGAGTCCTATTAACAACCATTTGGTTTTTTCGTCATTATATGTACCTTCAGGATAAGGCAGAAGTAAACTGGGATAGGCTATTCCAACAATACAGGAATAGATGAGTACAAAAAGACCGCTCCAAAGCCCAGTAGGCTTGCCATATTCGTTAAGGATTTTTTCTTGCTCAATTTTTCTGGCTGTTAGAACTTGAACTTCATTTTTAAGACGGTCTCTTTCTCTTCTTTTGTCTCTGTACTCTATTACATCTGAAGTTGAATGAATAGGTGGCATTAATAGTGGATTCCACGAATCTTGGGAAGCAATCTTCAATAACGTATTGTATACAGCTTCATACCAAGTTTTGTTTGTATCAATTTTAATACCACTATTTTTAACAAAATCATCGAAATCATCAGGAAACTGACCAGATTTTTCTATTGAATCTAAAATTATTTCTTTAATGGATAAAAGCTTTTCGACATGAGGGGTTAAATCTTCTTCGGTAAGTTGAAAAGAATCATTTTCACACAGTAATTCCTGCGGGGTTTTGTTTTCGGTTATTAAATCCTCACAATTCTCAATAATAAAATCATTAATTTCTTCTTCGAGTATGATATTTTCGATATTCTCCAACATCTCTGTCTTAATTTTTAGGTCGTTATCAATTTCTTTTAATCTTCTTTCGATCGATTGCTTTTCACCAGCCAGAGTAATTACTCTGCTAACCAGAAATCCGCCAATGATAGCAACAAGTGCCGCGGTCGCAGTAATTATTGTTGAAATTAAAATGTTCAGATCCATAATAATATTTCCTTTCATACGGGGAAAATTCGGGAATTTCCTTTACCTTTATTATATCATGTCATAATCTGATCAATACTTGCTAAGCAAGGACTTGTTCACTATAATTAGGGTTACTTAACAAGTTTACACATAACCCAATTGAAAGTGCTTTTCATATGGATGAGGTTTCGGCTTATAAAAAAAGCGGACCCATTGCCCATATGAAAAAGCACTTTTTTTGTTGACTAGCTCAAGAATGAAGGAGTGATTGGGTTTGTACTTAACTCATTTCCAAGAGGAATTGTTGCGGGAAGGAAAGAGTTTGCTCACAGTGGAAGCCTATTTAAACGATATCAAACAATTTCAGACATGGCTTCAGGATACGCTGGGGTACGAGAGCGACTCGATCACGGAAACCGATGTGCGAGAGTACAGACAATATCTGAACCTGCACAAGAAACTCAAACCGACCAGCATCAATCGGAAACTTAAAAGCATCGTTTTGTTTCAGCGTTTCTTGGTGAAAGCAGGTGTTTGTAAAGAGGAAATTCAATTGAACAAAGTGTTGCTGAAACACACAACGGAGCTGGATCGGGAGATTAAAGTTGTAGAAAAAACGGATATGTACCGTTTAAAAAGAACGATTGAAGCGGAAAACAACAAACGAGATATCTGCATATACTACTTGCTTTTTGGAACGGGAATCAGATGTTCGGAACTTGTCAATATTGAATTGGATGACATTGTACTAACCGAACGAAACGGTAAGAACCATTACAGTTATATTCTTATACGCAACGGAAAAGGGAACAAGTCGCGAAAAGTGAACCTGAATGCCGCAACGGTGAATGCAGTTAAGGCATATCTTAATGTGCGTCCACACACGGATTCGAATAAATTGCTCATTGGACAGAGGGGACCTCTTACGCGATTGGCGATCAACAAAATCTTGGACAAATACAGCAAAAAGGCCCAATTGTCCGAGAAAGTGAATCCGCATGCGGCTCGCCACACCTTTTGTTCCCAACTGATCAAAAGCGGTGTTGATCCAAAAACGGTTTGCCTCTTGACAGGGCATAGTTCCGTCGATCTTGTATATCGATTCTACGTCAACTCCAGTGCGGAAGATAAGCAAAGAGCGGTTGACGGGTTGCAAATCTGATCACATGAAACCATACAATCTTACAAGTGCCATGAGTCGTTGCAGGCACAGTGCCGTTTCAAAAAAAACGGATGCTGTTGTCTATATGCGAACTCATGGCACTTTTTCTTTTCAGGCAATGGAGGCGGATGAATTGGCAAGAAGCTCAGATTGGACAGAAGCAAAGCTGAAACGATTTTTGGCGGAGGGTCGGGGGCAAGGTGATCGTGAAAGCTATCGTCCGTGGCTGACGGTAATGGACGTTCCCAGTCGCGGCAGGGCTAGCCGAGTGTTTTCAAGAAAGTGCAACCGTGTGGTGCATCTGCTCACCGACACGCAACTTCGATACTTTTACCTGCTGGAATGGGATGAATCGATTCTGGACATCAAGGAACAGTTTCCGCTCCTGGATGTGGAGACCATCGTGGATCAAATGGACGAGTCGCTCTTAAAGCGGCTGAAGGATCCCAAAACGGAAGTGCCCCATGTAATCACTACGACATTTGTCATCACAGCAAAGGATCATGAAGGAAGAGAAATCCAGTATGCCCGTGCCATTAAAGATGCCGCCGAATTGGAGAAAAAGGCTACGTTGGAGAGATTGGAGATTCAGCGGCGGTATTGGGAAGCCTGCCAGGTGGATTTTGCCGTTGTGACCCAGCACGAGATTCCCGTTCAACGAAGCCGCAATATTGAATGGGTGTTGTCTGCCTTGAATGTCGAGGATTACGGTTTTTCGTCAACGCAAATTCAAGAATACGCCTCGATCCTTCAGGAGCAACTGTTGTCCTCTGACCAAAGTATCCGTGCCATCCTGGCTTCCTTTGAAAGGGAGATGAAAGAAGAGGCGGGAACAGGTCTCTTGGTGTTTAGGTACTTGATCGCTTCCCGACTCATCCAGATCAACATGGACGCAGACATTCAGTTGTCTGCGACACCCAAGGACCTTGGGCTAAAGGTCAATATGCTTCAGGGAGGGGAGAAAAGATTTGGAGCTGTGCGTTAACACGGTCATCCGCTATGTCGGCGAACAGCGGCTTGAACGCATCCTTTGGATCGATGCGGAACAAAAAGCATGCTTTGTCATCGACATTCAGGGCAAGGAATTTCCAAAAAGCCGTTGGCTGGAGGAAATTCAGTACGGCATTGAACAAGGCTTGATCGTAATGGAAGAATCCGATCCTTGGGCTTGCTTTGTTGATCCGCAAATGATGTCTGCCAAGGAAAAAGAGAAGTGGGATAAGGATTGGCAAATTGTTCAGGCGATTGCTTCGAAAGATTTTGAACCGCAAATCTTTGTTTCAGCCGAACGGTCGAAGCTCATTCGCCAGGCGGCGGAGAGGTTTGGGTTGTCGGAAAAGCAGATCGGGAGAATCCTCAAAAGATATTGGAGTCGAGGCAAAACCAAGCTGGCGGTGTTGCCCGATTTCGCCAATCGTGGCGGGAGGGGAAAGGAGCGGAGGCAGGCGGAAAGGAAACGGGGCAGGCCCAAAAGGTTTGATTCCATTTATGCGGAAATGAACGTGAGCGAAGAGGTCAAAAAGATTTTTCGGATTGCCTTGGACAAGTATTACTTTAAAGCCAACCGCCCTTCCCTCCGCTGGGCGTATGAACAAATGTTGAAGGAATATTTCTCAGAGGTTCGCAAACTGGACAATGGAGTCGAGCTTCCCGTCATGGAAAGCGGCACGGCGATTCCTTCGTTTTCACAGTTCCGATACTGGTTTCGCAAATGGCGGGATTTGAAAAAAGAAATCTCCTTGCGGGAAAGTGCGAAAAAGTTCCATCAGCGGTATCGTCCTGTCTTGGGCTCCACTCAGCAAGACGTGTTTGGTCCTGGATCGGTTTATCAGATAGACGCTACAGTAGCAGACGTTTATCTCGTCAGTTCGTTTGACCGAAGGCTCATCATCGGGCGTCCTGTGCTTTACCTGGTGATGGACGGGTACAGCCGAATGATCGCGGGTCTATACGTTGGGCTGGAGGGTCCAAGCTGGCAGGGAGCGATGATGGCGTTGAAACATGCGTGCGAATCGAAGGTGGAATGGTGCCGTCAATTTGGGATTGAGATCCGTGAAGAAGATTGGCCATGCGTGTATCTGCCCGAATCGATTTTGGCGGACAGAGGAGAACTGCTTTCCGACAAGGCGTTGTCCATCATCGAGCATTTGCAAATTGCGGTGAAAAATACTTCCCCGTATCGCCCCGACTGGAAAGCAGTGGTGGAAAAACATTTTGACCTCATTCAAACGCATGTAAAACCGTTTTTGCCTGGGGCGATTCAAGAGGATTTTCAGGAACGGGGAGCCAAAGATTATCGGCTGAACGCCACTCTTACCATCCAAGAGTTCACGCAAATCCTCATTAAATGTGTGTTGTACTACAATAATCGACATTATTTGACAGGATACCAGCGGGATGCTGAACAAATTGCACAAGATGTCCAGCCAATTCCTATTCATCTTTGGAATTTTGGCATCGGGCACCGTTCGGGAAGGCTCCGCAGGGTGTCGGAAGATGTTTTGCGTTTCAATCTGTTGCCGACTGATGAAGCGACAGTGACGCCAGGCGGGATCCGTTTCCAAGGCATGTATTACAGTTGCCCTACAGCGTTGAAGGAGAAATGGTTTGTTCACGCCCGTACGCATGGTACATGGAAAGTGGTGGTGGCGTATGACCCAAGGAATGTCAGCCGAATTTATTTACGTTTGGGCAGAACCCAATATGATGTGTGTCATTTGCTGGAATCCCAGGCACGATATCGTGATCAAAACCTGGAAGATGTGAATTTTTTGCTCGCTTGGGAGAAACAAAATCAGGCGACATCGCAAGACCTGGAATTGCGGGAGCGAATAACGCTGTCGGCGGAAATTGAGGCGATTGTCGAAGAAGCCAGGAAGAAAACCCGTGCAGAATCCATTCCTATGTCCAAATCTCAAAAACTGAGGGACATCCGAGAGAACAGGCGGCAAGAGAAAGAACGAAATAGAAAACAGGAAAGTTTTTCGTTGGTGAGATCTTCGGCAAGTGAACGTTTGGAATGGCGGGATGAGGAAGAACAGGGCGAACGAAGCTATTTGGGGCTATTATTGAAGCAAAAGCAGGAGGATGCGTTTTGTGGAGATCGTTAGATTGCCAAGCGGAACAGAAGCGGCTGTTGCAACATACCGAAAGCAGGTCATTCCAGATTTTGCGGGCAATCCATGGATCGAGGCGTTGCCCGACATTTTATCGCCTGAACAGGTGATCGAAGCATTGTCCAGTTACCCGCCGATGGATCCGTTGGAAAGACAGTTGGAACCGCATCTTCGGATTCATCTGATCCCGCAACGACTTTCCCAATACTTTCAACCTCTGGAACAACATTTGGTGCTTTATGACGCGATTTCGTCGATGATTCGGGGCGGATATGCCGAACGCAATCCGTTTTCGCCGAGCGTCATCAGGCGATTATCCCAAATAGAGGACACGGGGCATAGGGGCAATGTTTATCAGCCGCATTCGACTGCCAAAAGCATGGCGTTGATTGGCGTTTCGGGTTCAGGGAAAACCAGCTCGCTGAACAGAATCCTTGCCCTCTTCCCGCAAGTGATCGTTCATTCCGAGTATCAGGGACAAGACTTTTCCAACTGCCAAGTCACGCACATTCGCCTGGAGGCTCCATATGACGGAAGCCTGAAGGCTTTGTGTTTGCAATTGTTTTCCGCCATCGATACGCTTCTGGGCACGCAATATTTGGACAGGTACGGGAACGGGCGTTGGTCAACGAACGTGATGATCCCGATTTTGTCCCGACTGTTGCAAAACATGGGGACGGGAATTTTGGTAGTGGACGAGATTCAACATTTAAGTCTCGCGAGAAGCGGTGGTTCCGCCCAAGTGCTCAATTTTTTCACGACCCTGATCAACTCAGCCCAAATCCCCGTTCTGTTGGTGGGTACACCGAAAAGTTTGAAGGTGCTCACCTCGGAATTTCGACAGGCAAGGCGGAGCTTAAGTGGGCATGGCGGTTTTCTGTGGGATCGTTTGAAAAAGGATGAAAACTGGGCATTGTTTCTGTCAGGATTGTGGCAATACCAGTGGACGAGACACGTGGAGGGGCTGACGCAGGAATTGTCTGATGTGATGTACGAGGAGACGCAAGGTATTCCAGACATTGCCGTGAAACTTTTCGCCATGACGCAAGTGCGGGCAATCGTCACTGGAAAAGAGAAGATCACCGCTGAGTTGATTCGCAAAGTGGCGAAGGAACAATTCAAAATCATCCGCCCCATGCTCGATGCCCTGCGGGATGGACGAAAAACGCAGTTGCTGGATTATGAGGACATTGTCGTTCCCGATGTGGAAGAATTTATTCAAAGGGAGCGAATTCAAATCGATGTGCAAACTTTTATCCAGGAAACCCGAAAACGAACCGAATCCAGGCAGGAACAAATTGTGCGGGTGAAAGACGAAGCCATCATTCGACTGCAGTTATTGGGGATTTCCGAACGACAAGCTTCGGAACTGGTGAGAGCCGTGTTAACCGAGCAACCGAGTGCTTCCGATGTCAATGAAGTCGTCAAGGCGGCTTTTCAATTATCCATGGGAAACACACGGGGCAGGAAGGGTCGAAGCGGGAAGGAAAACCGTTTGGAAGACGAACGTGACTTGCGGTTGATCGTGAAAAAGGGCAAGGAAGAGGGGATGACCGCTTATGATGCTCTGAAACAGGCAGGCGTGATTCGACTCGACAAGTGGTGTGCGGGGTGATGGCGAGTGCTCGTATTTTTTCCTACCCCCTATCCCGATGAGCTTCTATATTCCGTCTGTGCCCGTTACCGAAAGCGGACAGGAGATCCAAGTCCCAAGAACCTGCTTCAGGATTTGTTCGGCAAGAACAACGTCCTGGCTTCCGTGGATTTGCCGTCCCATATCGGGGCGTTGGTTGCTCGACTTCCTGTCGGTTCCAAAATAACGGCGGAACGATTGGTCATGAATCACACCATGTATCCCTTTTATGCTGCTTTTCTTCCTCCGAAGCAAGCAAAATCGGTTTTGGAAGCCATGGTAAGCGGAAATGGCAAAAGGATCTATGCACAGGCGGGGGTTATGGCGAGCTCAATTCGAAACTCGTCATCCTTTCGGTACTGCCCCCTTTGTTTTCGGGAAGATTTGGAGCGGTACGGTGAGCTGTATTGGCATCGTATGCATCAAATTCCTGGCTGGGATGTGTGTGTCCAACACGGAACATGGCTGAACAACAGCAAGGTTGCCCTGCGACAAACGAACAAACATGTGTTTATTGAACCATCTGAAGAAAACTGTCCATTGAATCAGGTTGCGTACATAACGGATTCGGAACTGCTTTCGCATTACCGTTCCATTGGCAACGGCATTAAAGCATTACTGACGCAACGTTTTCCTCATCGTCTGCTCGATTGGTTCCAGAGGCATTATGAAGCCAAGCTTCGGCAAAAACATTATGCTTCTTTTATCAGCGGGAAAGTGGATCAAACCAGGCTACGCCAGGATTTTGTACGTTATTATGGAGAGGAATTTTTGGAACGGTTGCAGTCCAGCCTGCATGGAGAAAACCACTGGCTGGCGATGATGACCAGAAAGCATCGGAAATCCTTTCATCCCTTGCGGCATTTGCTCTTGATGAATTTTTTGGGCATCTCGCTTGAGGAAATGTTTTATCAAGACAAGTGCTATAAACCATTTGGAGACGGACCGTGGGTTTGCTTGAATCCTGCGGCGGAGCACTATTTACAAGCGGTTGTTACGGAAGCAACTTTGAGCACCTGTGAAAACACCAAAGAGATACTTGGAACCTTTGCATGTTCTTGCGGATTTGTTTATACGAGGCGGGCTAGAGAAAGTGACCAAAACAAAATATCCAGGGTTAAGCAATACGGGAAGGTTTGGGAACAAACCTGCCTGCGGCTGGCTAACGAGGGCTTAAGTTTGCGAGAAATTGGGCGGCGGCTTCGGGCGGATCCCATGACCGTTAAGAAGCATATCAGGGGAAAGGATGTGAAGGAAGGACGGCGGAATCCACAACGGGAACGGGATCGAACCGAGTGGCTGTCCCTTCAACAACTATATCCGAATTTATCCAAAACTGAGCTTCGAAAGCTGAAGCCAGCACTGTACGCCCGTTTGTATCGAAATGATCGGATTTGGCTCGAAAAGTATTCTCCTAAGCCTAGCAAAAAGAAGACCAGGAACATTAGGGTCGATTGGAATCAACGAGATCTTGAAGTGTTGGCGAAAGTTCAGCATGCCGTAAGTCGAATTTTGGAATCCGACGGAAAACCCAAAAGACTGACGGTGGGCAGAATTGGGGCCATTGCTGGTGTTAGACCCTTACTGGAAAAACATTTGGATCGTCTGCCCGAAACCAAACAATATCTAGAGCAGGTGCTTGAAAGTGAAGAACAGTATTGGTTGCGAAAAATTCAGTGGGCCATGGAGGAGTTGAAACGGCAAGGTGAACCATTGCAGGAGTGGAAAGTGCTCAGGAAAGCGGGCATTCGCAAGGAACATGCTCCAATGGAGTTTCCCAGGGAACGCGATTCGATTTTCATTGAGAAAGCGGCAAGGATTTGTTATGATGATCTCATCTCGTTGGATGATTGGAAAAAGGAAAGAAGTTAAAATGAAATTGTTCGTTTTACACAAAAACCATAAAATACCAAACCAACGCTCAGTCGAAAGACTGGGCGTTTTTAATTGTGTTTTCTTTGAAACAGGATTAGGTCTGAAAGGAGTGATTGCAAATGAAAAAGATGATGGGGAATCTGCAGGATAAACATTGGCTTCAAGATGTCTGCATGGAAATGTTGGCATGTTTGCTCATGCTTTGTGCTGGCATCGTGATTGGATCTTTTTTCAAGTCGGTGCTGTTTTAAGGATTGAACATGGTGGATTGGGAGGAAAGGGAAATGATCGTTTTTAAGATTCAGGTATCTGAGGAGCTGAGAGAAAAGATTAAGCAAACGATCCAGGTTCAACTGCATGACCTGGAAGACGGTGAGCCATTTGCCATCCTCGATGGGGGGCGGGTTATTGTCGGTTACAGGCAAGGCGGCAAGGTAGTGATTGAGCAAATCGTGGATAAAGTGATCGGTCTCGAAGACATGGCGGGAGACTGACGAAGGGTCGGTATTTACAACCTCAGAATTCAGGAGGTTCAGGAAATGGATAAAGAAACAGCCACCCATCATTTCGAAACATCGAAGTTAAAAGAGATTGTGATGCAGTCAAGGGACATCGTTTACTACTGCCGCATCAAACCAAAGCCGCAAGTGTTGTTTGTCAATGGGGCCTTGGAGCAGTATTTCGGCAGAGGCTCGGTACAACTGTGTTATGAGCATCCCGAACACATATACCGTCATTTGCACCCTGATTTCCGTGACATCATCCAGAAAAAATGGAGCGGGGATTTCGACTATGACAAGCCCATCATTCAATGTTGGATGGATGAAAATGGACGGGAACGGTGGTTTGAAGAGCTGGTCACGCCTGTTTATGAAAACGGAGAGCTGATCGCGATGCATGGCATTCTCCGAAACATCGATGGGTGGATCCAGCTCAAGAAAGATCTGGAGTATCGGATCTCGCATGACGCTTTGACGGGGGCTTTTAGCAGGGATTGTTTTGAGAGGATGATGAAACGATACGACAAGGAAGTAGACGTTCCTATGGCGATCATCCTGTGCGACCTGGACGAACTGAAAACGGTGAACGATCGCTTCGGACACAGGGAAGGGGATCGGCTTATCAAGGAAGCCGCTGTAATTCTGATGAGTTTTCAATCGGAAAAAGTGTTTGTTTCAAGGATTGGCGGCGACGAGTTTGCCATCCTGGTCATCGAAATGGAATTATCGGAAGTGAAAAAGCTGGTTGAAAAAATGGATGAAGCCATCAATGGCTACAATAACAGGGATTGGCCGATGAAGATGTCCTATGGATACGCTTATTCTCATTCGTCCAAAGGGAACATGGAGCAATTATTTAAGGAGGCGGATCGGAACATGTATGACAACAAGTTTGGGAAAAAGGGATGAGTCAATTTCCAAAGATATGGAGGTATAAGGTATGAACCTGAATCCGTGAACTTCTATGAATCCTCCCGGAACCTTATTCCTGAAACCGGATCTTGACCGGACTATTTCCATGTTCATTACGAACCAACTGCTTCGCCCGCTGGCAGAAGGGCGCATCATGACTTGTACCACCGGTTTTGGCCATGTCGAACAGACCTGACGAACAAAGGTCTTTCGCCAGGCCATCCCATAACGGTTTCGTCTTCTTTCTCGCATCAGGCAAACGTCCGGTAGATTCGCTCCAGCACCGGTGACCAGGGACTGTGTTTTCCGAAGCTGAAGATCAGACTCCGCGCATGTCGAACCAGTCGCACCGCCATGTAGATGATGTTTTGAATAACGGTTCGGATTCGGCGGCGCTGCACGTTGCTGCGAATCGGTGCGTCGTCTTTGCGCAGGCTTTCCTGACCGATGATGCGCAGCAGATTGTAGGCAAACACGCCTGCATGCAGTACGAGATTATTCGTTGCAAATTTTCCGGCCGGCAACCGCTCCAGATCGAGATCCGTCTTGATTTCGCTGTGAAACTGTTCGCTGGTGGCGT
>LZRT01000082.1 GCA_002159075.1 Bacillus thermozeamaize | reverse complement strand
TATCTCGATATGAGCGAGTATCTGGAGTGGCGTGCCAGTCAACCAAAACCAGTGTCAAAAGTGACACGAATTATGTAATCTGCCCTTTCTAACTGAGGGAATTTACACACAAATTTGGACTTGATCCAGGTCGCAACTACGTATGATGTCGTTTCAATTCCTCATAGGTACGATCAAAACTCGCTCCTGCTGGTCTGATTCCAGGGATGGTTTGCCTAGTTTCAATTCCTCATAGGTACGATCAAAACTTTTTATATGCCGCGAAAACTTGCGGATACCATTGGTGTTTCAATTCCTCATAGGTACGATCAAAACTTCTGTTTCACCGCCGCGGGAAAAGTGTCTACCTGAATCTGTTTCAATTCCTCATAGGTACGATCAAAACTTACGAAAGTTTCCCGGATATTCCGGGGCTCCGCGGTTTCAATTCCTCATAGGTACGATCAAAACTGAAACGAATTTCACCCGAGCGCCGCCTGTCAACAGGCCAGTTTCAATTCCTCATAGGTACGATCAAAACGAAGAGGAAGTACGCCGCCGTTTCGACGGCGTGCTCCAGTTTCAATTCCTCATAGGTACGATCAAAACGTTGATCCAGCGCGTGGGTCATGGTGGAGTGACGATCGGGTTTCAATTCCTCATAGGTACGATCAAAACCATCGAGAACAGCGCGGCCTATATGGCAAGCTGGCTGGAGTTTCAATTCCTCATAGGTACGATCAAAACCCCATTCGTGACCCTGCTCGCGCTCACTCGTCTGTTTGAGTTTCAATTCCTCATAGGTACGATCAAAACCGCCTCGCGCGGCTCGTCAGGATCGTCGCCCATATAGGCAGTTTCAATTCCTCATAGGTACGATCAAAACGAGCGTGTAGTAGAACTGGTTGTCCCTCTTCACGGTTTCAATTCCTCATAGGTACGATCAAAACAAATGGAAAGAGCCACCTTGCGGCGGCTATCTGCCAGTTTCAATTCCTCATAGGTACGATCAAAACCCGTTTCTTATCTGGAACGGTTGCGGCTCATTGTCGGTTTCAATTCCTCATAGGTACGATCAAAACCCGGGTGAGGTGAACCATCATGTTTGAACTTCTGAGAAGTTTCAATTCCTCATAGGTACGATCAAAACTGGATGTGCAGACGGTTGCAAGCCGTGCCGAACTGAAAGAGTTTCAATTCCTCATAGGTACGATCAAAACGCGATTACAAGGCTGCCCAGCAACGCATGCCCGACCGTGTTTCAATTCCTCATAGGTACGATCAAAACCGACCTACCCTTACGCAGACGAGGTTCCGGCGCAGGACGGTTTCAATTCCTCATAGGTACGATCAAAACTCGTCCGTCAACGTCGGCACAATCTCACCGCCTTTACGGTTTCAATTCCTCATAGGTACGATCAAAACCGTGGTCGGGTTTTGGGTACCGTAGTCCATACTCACGGTTTCAATTCCTCATAGGTACGATCAAAACACTCACAGTGCGGGCCGACGACAAATGCGCCCTCGCCGGGTTTCAATTCCTCATAGGTACGATCAAAACTCGTCCTCCGAAATTGCAGCAGTCTGTTCAGGAGTATGTTTCAATTCCTCATAGGTACGATCAAAACCTTTGCTAACCCCAAAAACTTCCTCATCCATCCGTGGTTTCAATTCCTCATAGGTACGATCAAAACCGAGTTTGGCGTCGATGGCAGCCTGACGGCAGCGATGTTTCAATTCCTCATAGGTACGATCAAAACACACTTTCGCAAATCAACGAAGACGAAACCGTCATGTTTCAATTCCTCATAGGTACGATCAAAACTTTTGCAGGAGCGTTGGAGCGCTCCCGCCTTTTGTGGTTTCAATTCCTCATAGGTACGATCAAAACCAGAAACTGCTGAAAGACTTCATGGCAAGGAGGGTTCAAGTTTCAATTCCTCATAGGTACGATCAAAACCTAGTCGAATGTCTTCAACCAATCGACAATTAGCGGTTTCAATTCCTCATAGGTACGATCAAAACTTGTTCCTTTAGGCATATTGCGGAAAGTGCAGGACCAAGTTTCAATTCCTCATAGGTACGATCAAAACTACCGCATGGGTCGCCGGTGCTACTGCCGGTGCGAACGTGTTTCAATTCCTCATAGGTACGATCAAAACCCACGTTGTATGGCGGATCGGTAAAGATCATGTCTGGTTTCAATTCCTCATAGGTACGATCAAAACGCAGGAAGGCCTCGAATGCAAAACCACCAGCGCCTAGTTTCAATTCCTCATAGGTACGATCAAAACACGCTGCGGCAGAAGATGCCGCACATTGTCTTTGCTGTTTCAATTCCTCATAGGTACGATCAAAACTTTACCATACAGCGAGGTGTAGGGGTATGGGTATCGAGGTTTCAATTCCTCATAGGTACGATCAAAACTCGACCACCGGATTCGGGTGATCTGGACTGAAGCAAGTTTCAATTCCTCATAGGTACGATCAAAACTTCGCTCCTTTCCTGTTTCCTTCGACAATCTGCACGTATGTTTCAATTCCTCATAGGTACGATCAAAACCTACGTCAATCGCTTTTATCATATTTATAAGGGATCGAGCAGTTTCAATTCCTCATAGGTACGATCAAAACCATCTTAGAGTATGCTCAGGAAGTTGAGGAGGAGTTTGGGGTTTCAATTCCTCATAGGTACGATCAAAACTGGAGACGGCGGAACAAATGGAAAACCGCTGAAGGGAGTTTCAATTCCTCATAGGTACGATCAAAACGAGCAGGGCGCGTTCTTCGATGCCGAGGAAGAAAAGGGTTTCAATTCCTCATAGGTACGATCAAAACTCGCACCCTTTTGCCTGCGGTGGATCCGGTTTCTTCGTGTTTCAATTCCTCATAGGTACGATCAAAACCCCTGATCAACTCGCTCCACGATCCCCTCGATAACGGTTTCAATTCCTCATAGGTACGATCAAAACCAGGTTCGGCTCCAATCCTTGAAGCTTTCCCTCTTCGTTGTTTCAATTCCTCATAGGTACGATCAAAACGTTCCAGCAGATAGGCATACTCTTCGGGCGTCCACGAAAGTTTCAATTCCTCATAGGTACGATCAAAACCCCTCAACTCGCCGTCCTCCGCGCCGTCTTTTCGGAGTTTCAATTCCTCATAGGTACGATCAAAACCTCCGTCCCCGGCCGCGTTGGCGTGAATCGAAACAAAGTTTCAATTCCTCATAGGTACGATCAAAACCATCTCTGACGGCGACCCCTTCCACGTTGACGCGAACGGGTTTCAATTCCTCATAGGTACGATCAAAACGTCGTCCACCGCCTGCCGGATATAGTTCACTGAGGCCCTCGTTTCAATTCCTCATAGGTACGATCAAAACGTTCGGGAAAGACAGCCAGAACCAAGCCAATTTCGAAATGTTTCAATTCCTCATAGGTACGATCAAAACGGATCACGTGGATACTTCGACATGTATCGAAGCCATGTTTCAATTCCTCATAGGTACGATCAAAACAGGAAGACCGCTGAGGACCGGCGGAGGTACGAATTACCAGTTTCAATTCCTCATAGGTACGATCAAAACCTGGAGTACGTCGACGAGATTTTGAAGTTGCAAGAAGTTTCAATTCCTCATAGGTACGATCAAAACCGTCCGTCCTTCCGCCACAGTTCGGACTGGTTCAGGGTTTCAATTCCTCATAGGTACGATCAAAACCATCTCTGACGGCGACCCCTTCCACGTTGACGCGAACGGGTTTCAATTCCTCATAGGTACGATCAAAACCCCATCCGTCGCGTTTGTTTCCCCAAACGTCCGAGGTTTCAATTCCTCATAGGTACGATCAAAACCTTGAAGGACTCCGGCAAGGAAAAGAAGCCGGAAATGTTTCAATTCCTCATAGGTACGATCAAAACCCACATCCACCTCCGCCGTATATGCCCCCGCCGGCCGATCGTTTCAATTCCTCATAGGTACGATCAAAACACCGCCTCATCGTTGGTAGGGATGAAGGATTGGAGTGGTTTCAATTCCTCATAGGTACGATCAAAACCCCATTTGCACCGGGTTGAATCCTGCCGCCGGCAAGTTTCAATTCCTCATAGGTACGATCAAAACCTCCAGCCTGAACACGACGAACAGCCAGCGAAACCTGTTGTTTCAATTCCTCATAGGTACGATCAAAACTCTGAAAAGCGTAACGAAGCGCTATTACGACTACGATGTTTCAATTCCTCATAGGTACGATCAAAACATTCGTAGCCTTCGACGATTTCTTCCCCACAACCAGTTTCAATTCCTCATAGGTACGATCAAAACAGCGGTTCCAGAAAGATCATCCGCACCTGTACGAAGTTTCAATTCCTCATAGGTACGATCAAAACCTCCAGTCCAGCCTCGCCGAAGATCGACGGCCGATTCGCGTTTCAATTCCTCATAGGTACGATCAAAACTCTTCCTCCATTTGCTCGTGGTATGAACAACATCCTTGTTTCAATTCCTCATAGGTACGATCAAAACCTATCCCGGCCGTATCCCCGGTACTCTCCGGCGGAGACGGAGTTTCAATTCCTCATAGGTACGATCAAAACGAAGATCACGGTGGACAGCACAATCCGGCGGCTTCGGGTTTCAATTCCTCATAGGTACGATCAAAACTCGATTGCACCTGCCATATGGATACCTCCTGTCAAAGTTTCAATTCCTCATAGGTACGATCAAAACCAATGAAGGAGGGGAAAGACATGATTTGCCCTTCGTGGTTTCAATTCCTCATAGGTACGATCAAAACCCCAAAAATGCCCAAAAATAAGGCTTTTCAATTGGCGCATTGCCACACAATAATTGCCATTCACATCTGTAGTATATCACAGATCCCTTGCCCCATCAGCATTTTCATGGCTTTTTATTTGTCGTCGACCCCCGGGGGTTTTTGCAGCACCGGGGGTCGACGACAAATTGGACGGACTCACAGGAACAAATCGATATTCCCTTTCTCAACTCCCAATATCTCACGGCTGCTGTATTTTTGTGTCCACCAGGTATAAATAATGACCGAATCCTCTTCTTCATTCATGACTCGCTGCAACTCGGCTTTCAGCTTCTTCAGGTTGACTTCGCTAATTTCGCCTTCAAAGACCGAGTTTTGCACCCAGGTCAGATATTTGCGGCACGTTTTCAGCGCACGAGCCACTCGTTTTTCTCCCACATCGTATACCAGCACCACAAACATCGGCATCGCCATCCTTCAGACCGCTACCACAACGCTTCGAATGGCTCGTACTCTTGATCGCCCATCAAATGTTTCTGAATCTTGTAAAGCTCCATACGAATCAGGCGCCTGTGACTCACTTCCCTTCCAAGTGTCCGATGTTTGATGGTCGTCCTCAGCTTCTCTTCCCATTCCTTCAAGAAGATTTTCCGTCCGGTATCCGTCAGCAGCAACCCGCCGCTCTCGCGAACGAAGTGATCCTTCGTGATCATCTGTTGTCCGACAACCTTGAAGATCACCCGGTCGACGAGAATCGGTTTGAAGATCTCGGCCACATCCAGGTTCAAGGTAAATCGACGGAAATTGCTGGTGTGAAGAAAGCCGATCCGGGGATCCAGGTGGGTTTGGTAAATCTCGCTGAGCACCTGCGTATACAACAGGGAATTGCCAAAACTGATTAATGTATTGAGTTCATTGTTCGGCGGTCTTCGGCTTCTGCGCTCAAATCGAAAGTCCGGCTTGTCCAATATGACGTCAAATGCCGAATAGTACACTTCCCGCATATGTCCCTCGACCGCCATGAGCGACGGAATATCCGTCTTGCTTCCGATCTCCGGCAACTGCGATTCAATCGAATCGATTACGCTTTGCACCGGTTTTCCCCGGCTCCGGTAGTATTTCAGTACGCGCAGCATGTTCCGGCCGGCTCCGTTCACAAATCTTCCGGCCAAGTCCAGCCTTGAGGCATTATCGAGATAATATTGTGCCTGTTTCAAAATCATGTACCCGGAATTGTAATGCTCTCGGGGATAATAACTGCCGGTGTAATAACCGTAATGGTTGAAAAAGTGTAAAATGATTTCTTTCTGTGTACACAGTTCCAGCACAGCTTTGTTCAACGTGATTTCCCCAAACAGCATCAATTCCTGCGTGTCCTCGACGGGAATGTACTGCTTGCCTTCTTCCGTCTCGAACAGGAGCGTATTGTCTTTTCGCTTCAGTTCCCCGCTGCTCAGCAGATACCTCGTCTTGCGCATCTTGGTTCCCTACCCGGTGACCTACTTACCCTCAATGACAGGATTTAGGCCCAACAGAATTCGCGATAGGCACAGTTTTTGCAGTATCCAATCTTTTGGGCTTTCGGTGGGGTAGCAGAAGACACGATACGGTGAATGCCGGAGACGGCGGACTTCAATTCCTCCAAGGAAGACTCATCCAAACGAACGGTCTCCCGCCGCTTCTCTTCGGGAAAACGAAGCTCACCGACCGCTTCCACCCCGGCTTCCCACAATTGCCACAGGTAGAAGAGAAGCTGCATTTCGGCACTCTTCCTGAATTTCGAGGATTTCTTGACTTCCGCCACGACAAGCTTCCCTTCCCGCTCACCCACCACATCCAGCCTCACATTCTCAAAAGCCAGTTCCTTCTTCTCGCGGGCATAACGCCATTCATGCAAAAATCTTCCCCATTCGAGATTTTCGTCGTGCTCGTCGGGATTGAGCTGTCGGGCCATCAGCCAGACTTGCCGCTTGCAGATGTAGTAGTACCAGATCAAGGTGCCGTTTACGCCTAACGCTTCCTGTTCGGATATGGAAGTCACGTACGCTCACCGTCCTTCCGCCCGTCGATCCGTCAATAGAATTGCCATTCGGGATCATCGACGGCCGCCATGCCGGTCTCGTCCCGGTACCCGCGTGCTCCGTGCAGACAGGGAATCCGGTGCTGCAAATATGCTTCCGAATCTGCAAGCTTAATCGCCATCTTGCCCGGCAAATTGACGACATGATAGTGAAAAAGAATCATGAAGTTTTTGCGATCCTCAAACGACAATTTCCGCAGCCAATCCCGATCCGTGTAACGTTCGTAAATCTCGTCCGCGTTCGCCATGTTGAAGTATTGCATCAGGTAGCGATAATGTTCCGGGACATAAGCTTTCGCCTCTTCCGGCACATTCCACGGTACGAACAGGGGCAGCCTCAGCGCATCGTTCTCGAACGGTTCGAACAAACCAAGCGCCGTCCAATCCCCCGCATAGGCTTTTTCAATCCTTTGCAGGCAGGCCTCGTACGTATTGTGACGGAACATGCGATCGAAATACGCCGTCAGCAACTCCCGAAGCTCCGTCTCTTCCCAAGAAGTCCGGGCATACAACAGTTCGTCCGTCAATTGTCGCAGAAATTGCTGTTTGTAGATATAAGAACGTGTATCTTTATCCCCGTCGCGCAGGAATGGTCGAACGAGGACAATGCCCTGATCGGCTTCCGCATGACGGTTCACGCGCCCGGCCGCCTGTACGATGGAGGGCAAAATCGCCGCCGCGCGATACAGAAAACGGAAACTCACGTTGACTCCCGCTTCGATAATCTGGGTGGCCACAACGGTCAACCGGGAATGCCGCTTGAGCCGTTCTTGCATTCTCCCAATCTGCACCTTCTTGTGCAGCGGAATCATGCCGCCGTGCAACAGCAGGAGATCCCCGGACCCCCTCACTCCCGCTTCCTTGAGATGCTCGTACACCAGTTGCGCATCCCGAACCGTATTGAGAATTGCACAGCGGGTCGGCTCGCGCCGCTCCATCAACAACTTTGCAACGTCCGCCTGATCGCAAGGCTCGGTGGAACATTCGAGACGATAACGATTCAGGATGTTCGGCTGGTCAGGGCACAATTCGACCGGTTGTATGCTCAGACCATACCGCGTGGGCGGCATCGTGGCGGAGAGGAACATCACTTTCAGACGATGAATCCGCTGCAACGCTTCCAGACCGGTCAGGAAGAGATTCCAGCCTTCCGGCCGGAAAATCTGCGGTTCGTCGATGATGACAATGCTGTCATCCAGCCATGCCCTGCGCAACGTATGCTGAGCCCGATCCGGAAACAACGCTCGGCAAAATTGCTGGAAGCTTGTGCAGACTACCGGGTGCGCCCAGGATTCCATCACCCTCGAAGCAAAACCGTTTTCGTGACCGGGTTCTTCGACCTCCGGTACTCCGGATCCCTGATGAATCGCGAGCGAATGGTGTTCCAGCGGGGCAAATCCGTACCAGTGCTGTACATCTCCCGAGGCCTGCTCCAACAAGGACAGGTACGGCGCCACGTAGATGATTTTCTTGCGGCTTTCCTCCCGAATCATGTCCAGCGCTAGCCGCAAGGCCAACAATGTCTTTCCGTACCCGGTGGGAAGCCCGACCGTGACGGTATCCGGAGAGCCGCATTCCCGGTAACGCCGCAAGGCCGCCGCCTGTACCCGTGAACGCAGTTCATGCATGGTGTCCCGCTGCACCGAGCTCAAGGCGGTTTCCAGGGAACGCTGGGCTCTATCCGCTTCTTCCGGCTTCCAATAACCCGGCGACATCGCCTGAATGCTGAAACGGTCCGCAGCAATGAACCGAGTGGTGGAACGTCTCCATTCCTGCAGATGCCGCATCCGTTCAAGCGGAGAATCGCCAGCTTCCTCCGGATCGAGATCATAAAATTGCAAATCCTTTACGGTCTCGATGGTGAACTTCACCCAGTCAGAAAGGTCAGGAGGTAGCAACGGAATGCCCTGCAGTTCCGGAAGTTCGTGAAGCAGAAACCGCCTGATCCCATCCATATCCAGCCGTTCCCACTCGTATTGCTGAACCCAGGACAAACGGCCACCTTGGACCAGCGTCCCCAATTGTCCGTGATGATCGGCGATATCCGCGGCCATGCGCACCCAGATCAGGCGCCGGGCGGGCCACTTGCCTTCCCTGTCCAGCCAGCGCCAGGCCAGCCATGAAAAAAGAAAGGCTCCGGCAGCCGCATGCGCCGGGCCTTTCCGGATGGCGCCCCGGCTGTTCACATAAGCCTGCCAATCCGGGTGCGCTTTGTAGATATCGTGGCACAATCCTTGCAGCTTGTATAGCACTTCCACTTCCCGATCGGTGCAGCCTTCTGTCAGCAATCGGGCCGTTTCGCGCAAATGATCCGGAAGCGGAAATCGCCGATCCCCCTCATCCGGCCTGGCTACACATGCCTCGAACGGGATCAGACCAGGCATACAATCTCCTCCCCGAAACGGCAGATTAGTCCGTCTTCCGGATCAATGGGCCGTCTCGGAATGAATCGGATCGACCGCCCGAACCGTTCATACAGGTAATCGACCGAACGTTCGAACACCCGCCCGCCCAGGTAACGATGCATGAATCCGCCGGCCCGGCTGTAATATTTCCCCGGTTCGGGCACAATCGATTCGATGAATCGCGTGGGCACGACCGTCGAAGTCTCAATTTCCGACTCGACCGGCAACACGCTGACATCCTCCACCTCACGGACAAATACCGGTTTGGTCAGCGCGAACGCACTTCCGAGATACGTGTGACAGATCGCCTTGCCTTCCTTCAGATATTGCGCAAGCTGCTCGGCCTTATCATCGCCCGCATAATAAATCCGGTATGCGGGTGACACGACCAATTCGATCGTCGTCGGGCGGTTGAAGGTGGAACCGGAATCTTTTCCGAGCATCGACATTTGCTGCGCGACCGTGCGGACCGGATTGAGCAGCGCCAGTCCGACTCGGTCGTTAGTCACAAAATCCTCGATGCCGAGGATCGCGCCGGCCAATCCCTTGATGGCCGTCGGTGTCATGAACGGATACGTAAGCTGCGTATTCGTCGTATCCGGCCTTCGGAAGAAGGCCAGATCCGCCTTTACATCGAAGACGACTCCCTTCATCCCGGAACACACCTTACCAGAGCGGCTGACGATAGGGGTCGATGTTCCCTTTCACATCCAGAGAAGGATTCACCCAAATCCTGCACCGCGCGATCCGATCTTTCTCCTGATCCAGCCTTTCCATCAATCCGGTGACGTCCAGGGTGATGTCTTTCAGCGAAGACGGCCGTCTGTCGGCGGCTGTCCACGTTTCACGATCCGGAAGCAGCCTGATCATGTCTTCCAGATAGCCGATCCGATAATGCGGATCCCGATACTCCACATGAATGAGGAACAACGACTGTTGCAAGCCCCTGCCGCGGGCCTGACGATGCTGCGTGCCTTGCCAGAGCGCCCTGAGCAGCAGTTCCTGATCCTCCTCGGTCATGCCCGTCTTGGAAGCAAGGTGATGATTAATGACGCCGGGCATGGCGAACACGGCGAACGGAAGCGTGTAAGTCGTCCAGATCGTGCCCTGGGACTTTCCTTCATCTTCTTTCGCGCCCTCCGTGCTCGGCATGACGACCGTCCCCTGCACATAGTGCGTGTCGACGGGATGCATGGAATGCGCCCAACCGAATTGTACAGGCCCTGTCAGATGGAACGAAATATTCTTCACGGAATACACGATGCCGAACGTGCGGACGTCAAAACTGTGATTCAGCAGTACGGCCTGCGGGTCTTTCTTGAACATCTCCGTCTGCCCTGCATCAGCCGCGATTTTCTCGGCCAGACCGCCGCGTCCGAGCAGCTTGCCCTTGTCATTCATGACCGGTTGCACGAAAATGAAGTACTTCTTGTCTGGACCTCCGTCGGGATAAAGCGACAGCACGTAGTCCCTGACATCCCGCTTGATGCTGACATCGCTGAGCGAGATCCGACCGTCTTCCTCGGGGAACAGACGACGGGCGTCGCTGTCGTTCAGCGGATCCCGGTTCGGTATACCGTCCTTGACAGATTTGACAAATACGAATTCACTGTTGCGAACGGTCATGGTCTTCCCCTCCCTCAGGTTGTCCGGCATTCGTGATCGGTTCCTGATCCGGTTTCTTGTACATGAGGTATCCGGACCAGAAGGTGCTGATGAATTCATGACGATGCTTGTCCAACAAGCCTTCGGCCTGATATTTCGGGAACAGGAGCAACGCCCGCGCGAGAGCCGGCGCGAAATTCTTGCCGATCAGCAAATCCCGCTGTTCGATCAGCTTCTGAAATTCAATCAGTCCATTTTGCCATACCATCTGTGGCGTCAGCTTGCTTCCGAAGTTGAGCAGCCGTTTCCGGACATAGGAGCTGTTCACTTTCTTGTGGTACGAGTTTTCAAACTGCCGGGCCAGCAGTCCGCTGATGAACCCGAGTTCGGTGACAGACCATTCCCGGTCATCCTGCCACCGTCCCTCCTGATAATCCGCCAGGAGCTGTTGCCAATTCACCGTCTTGCACCCCTTCTCCTCTCCCGCAATCTGCCGGGCATATTGATCAGCGAAACTCAGGAATGCCCAATAGAACAGCAATTCGCATCTCACGTGGTGCCATTTTTCCTGCTTCGCGCTGTCGTTGCATTTGCGTGCGGTCATCTCATGCACGCGCTCGATGCGAATGGGTTGGCGATGCAGCACTTTCTGAAGCGAATCCCATACATAACCCGGACCGAAGGCATTGGCCAGCATGGAGGGCAAATCGTCGAGCGCATGCAAAACGAACGGATCCGGAAGTCCCAGCGCCCGGATCAATTGCGGAATGTCACGGCTTTGAATACCAGCCATAATGTCCTGAATGGTTGCGGCCACGCTGGGAACGACGTCTTCGATCACGGCGCGGATGTGCATGTTCCCCCGCGACAGATCACCGGAATAATACAGGATGGTCAACCGATAATCGTCGCCGCTGCGGGGAATGAACCGATCGATACCTGCCAGCAGACGCAGATGCAACGCGCTTCTCGTCTCGTCTTCCTGCGGACGAAGCATCTGCCGGTATTTGCGATACTGTTGCTCTGAATCTCCATCCAGCAGAGGGAGCAACATCGGAATGCCGTAAATTTGCTCATAACTGCTCGCCCGGATATGTTTGCGGGCTTCCGCGTGCATGACCGGCGCGAACATTTCCTTGAGCGTAGTTGAACTTACCGGCACCTGAATCGCTTTCATGAATTGTGTGCCGTAGTAGAAGTACTCGTACGATTCCGGATCAGCCTTGATGCCTTTGGTCCACTCATCGTCCTTCCAGTAGATTGAACGCGGCATTTCCCAGGTGGGCGCAAGCCACAGCCAAGATTTGTTGTAGAGGGATACGACCCGGTCCGCCCGCCGATTCGTGAATGTCGAGATCTGGTCTGTAGCTTCTCCCAGTTCCGTCGCTTCGCGTACCTTCGCCTCGCGGATCCATGCCAGCGTAGTTTCGCTGTCCAGAACGATCCAGGTTCCAGGACGGATACCGCTTTCCTGTACTGTCAGGTCTCCCGGCTGCTCCTCGTAACGGAAACATTTCAGCTCCGGGTCGACGATCATCAGGATGCCGAGCTGCCTCTCATTGTTCGACCACTTGTTGCATTCCTTCGCGAGCAGATTGGACACCCGTCGGGCGATCAGGCCCAACTCTGATTCGTCTGCGCCGAAATAGGGAACCGTTCGCGACAGCCGGGGCATCAGTACTTCGGCAGCGAAGGTCCCGGGATCTTGCATTTCCTTGATATGTGCATCCCACATCAGGTAGCAGGGCAGAGGATAGATGCCCTGCGCTTTCAAGGGATTTCCTCCATTGGGAAAATGGAACGGAAATGAAGTACTTCTCCTGGCGTCTACTTCGAAGACGGCATTCTTACCTTCCCCTGTCCACTCCCCTAGCTGCATGTAATGCAAGGTGTCTAGTACTTCTTCTGGTGCAAGCTCCACCACCCAGACATTCTGGAAGTAATTTTTGCAATTTTCATTGTCGACGTCTGTCAACCAGCGGATGCGCTCGGTCGGCTTCATCGGACTTTGCGCCAACGGCCGCCCAATACGGATGATGGCTTCCGCGAGCATGGCAACGGTTCATCTCCCTGAATCTATCAGATTGAATCAGCCGAAACCCTTGGAGCTCTTACGCTAAAGAGATAGGTCTATCGTAGAGTTCGAATTTCCCTGTATCCCATTCACACTTCCTAAAACAAGCATCAATTATTGGAATAATATGATACTTTTTAACTATATCTTACCCGAGAGGAAAGTTTGTTTCAATCAGGAGATGCAATGTCCCGGGAGCGGAGAATCCTATGAGAATTGCTGAACGAGTGAGGCAAAATCCATAGGCGCCGTGACGGAAGATTTTACACGAGGTGTCAACGCCGGAATTCATTTGACCCACCAGAGCCGGAATAAAATTGACCCACCTGTGTGCCTGGTGTCGAATAGATTCCGGTTTTTACTTTGTCTTTGAGGCGATAGCTGTTCCCGCGAATATTGATGACATGACAGTGATGCAAAAGCCGGTCGAGAACCGCTGTTGCCAGCACAGGATCGCCCATCAGTTCGCCCCACTCGCCAATGCTCTTG
>LZRT01000081.1 GCA_002159075.1 Bacillus thermozeamaize | reverse complement strand
CCTGGAGTCCATGGCGCAACTTGCCGGCAAAACCGTTCAACCGCTAGAACCAGTGGCTGTATTACAGAAGTAAAATTAGGTGTACGTCTCTATAGCGGAATTTCCACCACTTGACGGGACACTATCCAAAATACGGATAATTTCATCACGCGTCATGTTGATATCACCACATTTTTCATTTGACTTTATTATATCGTAAACCGATCATTCTTAACCGTTTGGCCGCAAAGTTTCCCCGTACCAGCAAGTCAGATAATAGACCGACAAAACATAAAGAAAAAGATACCGGCAAGACGCTCACCGGTATCGTATCCACCTTATCCTGTTACGCCTGAAGAACGATCGTGTTGAACGATTCGGGTTCCAGTTCGAACGACTGGACGCCCGAGCCGTCCGACAGGCAAAGCGTGCGGGCATCCTTGAACGGGTTGGCGATGACGACCACCCGATCCCCGTTCGGTGCGGCGAAAGCGACGGCGTTCCCCGTCCACCTCCCTTTCAGACCCAACCTCACCGACCCCGGAACGACAAAATGGGAAAAATGTTTCATCACATAGTACTCGGGGTTGTAAATCGCCCGCCCGGAAGCGGGATCGGCGGTAATCATGGAGTTTTGTTCCCATCCCCACGTGCTGCGGCCTTTCGGCTCAAGCACCATATTCCAATATACGTAGCTGTTCACGCCGTTGAAGAAGTAATGCTGGAACAGATTAAACACATACTGGGCATATTCCCACGTATTGTTGCCGTCCCCGCATTCGTTTTCGGTCTGCATGTAGCGAAGTTCCGGATAGCTCGCCACCGTGCGCTGGATGGCGTATTTGCCGGCCCACTGGTAACCGACGCCCTTGATGTATTTGTACGCTTCGGGATCGCTGAGGACGGTATTAGCGTAGGCGTCGTAGTCCGTGGATATCTTTTTGGTGTATACGTCCCACGGTTCCGGGGCGTTGATGGTGCCGAGCCAGATTTCGGTCTCCAGACCGTGCCGCTCAAACGCCGGCCCCAGATAATCCCGGATAAAATCGCGCAGCTGTTCCCCCGTCCAGACACAGGAAGGAAATTTCTGGTCGGCCACCACTTCGTTCTGCACATGGATCTGGTGAATTGTGATGCCTTCCTCGCGATAGGCCTGGACAAATTTGACGAAGTACAACGCGTACGCTTGCAGAATCTCTTTCTCCCAGCGCAAGGTGCCGTAGTTGTAGGCTTTCGGGTACTTCATCCACGTCGGCGGACTCCACGGCGAAGCGAAAATCTTGAGTTCCGGGTTTCGCTTGAGCGCTTCCTTGATGTAGGGGATCAAATATTTTCGGTCCCGCTCGATCGAAAAATGCTCCATCGCCACGTCGCCGTCGGTTTCATTGAGGCTGTACCACTCCAGCGCGTAGTCGCTGGCGCCGATCGGCATGCGGCAAATGCTGAACTTCAATTCGCCGTCGGGATCAAACAGCGCGTCCAGCACGTTGGTTTTTTCGGCTTCGGACAGGCGGCCCAGGGCGACATACCCCAATTCGTTGAAACAACCCCCGAACCCTTCCACGGTTTGAAACGTATCTCCGGTGATGATCAGATTGGGATCGCCCGCGCCGTCGCCGGCGACCTCTTTCTCGATCCACGCCGACTGTCTGGTGCTGGAGATCCAGCGGATGTTCGCCCGATCCATGGCCTTGCCCCTCCTCATCATTCAGTTGTTTGGCGCTCTTCGAGAATGAGAACGCCCCATGGTTGCAACGTTACGGTTTGTCCGGAACGAATCGTTTGCCCCGACAAAAGCTCGACCGCATCGCCGTACCGATAAGGGAAAGCGACCGGATTACGGGAATAGTTGAAGTAATATCGAATCGTGTTGCCGTATTGATTCACGCCGGATTTCACGATCAGGGGGAAGCGCAGTTCCTGATCCGCTCCCCAAAGCCCGGCCTCTTTCACGGCCAGTTCCAGCACCTTGGCCATGACCGCTTCACTCGCCAGGCATCCCACATACATGGCGACGCCTTTTCCGTACCGGTTGCGCGTAATCGCCGCATAGTCGCCCCAGTACGGATGGTCGTAGTATGCCAGCACTTCCGCCGTCGTCGGCGTGATCAGCTCCATCCACGCTTCAATGCCATGATGTTCCCGCCCGACGCCGAACGGATCGTCCTTCAACGTGACGCCGACGGGCTCGACAAACAGGCTGTAGGTGATGCCGCAAGCCTCTCCGATGATCCCTGGCTGCACGCCTGTCCTGACTTTCAGATATTCATCGGCGAAGCCGCTCTTGAACGTGTAGACGACATGCCCCCCGTTGGCCACGTATTCGTTCAGACGCCGAAGCAGCGAATCGGAAGCGGCGTAGAGCGCCGGAACGACGAGGAGCCGGTAACGTTCCAGATCCTCCGAACCGGGATGCACGAAATCGACGCCCACGTTCATCTTGTAGAGGGGATCGTACATCCGCCTGACGATATCGTTATAATTGTACTTCCCGCCGGGCAGTCTGAACCATTCCAGCCCCGTCAGCGCCTCGTTGCTTACCAGCATGGCGACCTGGTTGGTCTTCTTCAGGTTGACCAGCCGGTCGGACAGCCGGGCGAAGTCCCGCCCGATCGTCTGCGCTTCCCGGTAGACGGGATTCGGCTCGAAATCGTGGCTGAGCAAGCCTTTCCAATACGTCTCGAACGAATTGTGGATGGAGTGCCAGTGCCAGTAGGCCACCATGTTGGCCCCCGACGCCAGGTGGCTGAACGCCTGCAGCCGCAGTTGCCCCGGGTAGGGCACCCATTGGGGGAAGCCTTGCGCCTGCGTCTCCATCACCAGATAGTTCGAACCTTTCAGGGAGCGGGCCATGTCGCCGCAGAATGAAATTTCGATGCCGGTCAGCCGGTCCTGCGAAGGATGGTAAATATCGACCGCCACCACGTCGAAAGGCTTCGAAGCTTCGAAATGGTTCACGTCCGGCTGCACGCCGTACGAGTAACCGCGCCATTCAAAATCGAAGTTTTGCGTGACGAACTGGTCCGGCCGCCTATATTCGTTGACGATGCGCACTTGCCAGGCCAGGAAATCGGCGACGAGCTTCCGCTGGAATTTGGCGAATTCCGCCCCGAGGCTGCCGTTGATCGTGCCGACGACGGAGGGGAAATCCTCCCAGCTGTTGATGCGGTTGCTCCAGTAGTCGAGCCCGAACCGGCGGTTGATCTCCTCCAGCGAACCGAACGTATCCCGCAAATACTTCACAAACTGCAGCTGCACATTCGGACCGGCCGTATGGTAATGTTTCGTTTCGTTGTCCGTCTGGTACCCGATCACCGCCGGATGATCCTTCACCCGCTCCAGCAGCTTCCGAATGATGCGCTCGGCATAAAACAGGTAAGCCGGATGGGTGATGTCCATGATCTGGCGGGGCCCGTACTTGCCCCGGCCGTTCGGCGTTTCCGCCAGCACGTCGGGGTACTCTTTCACGAGCCACGTCGGTACGGCGTACGTCGGGGTGCCCACGATGACCCGGATGCCCGCTTCGTGCATCGCGTCCAGCACCCGGTCGACGGAGCGGAAATCGAAGACGCCCTTCTGCGGCTCGTACGTGCTCCACGTGGATTCGGCGATCCGCACCACGTTGATGCCCGCTTCTTTCATCATCTCAATGTCCTTTTGCAAGCGGTCGTAGGGCATATATTCGTCGTAATAGGCGACCCCATACAACAACCGATCCATCGAATCTTCCCCCCTTGCTTCACGGACCGATGGGCGCGGGAGCGGCCACCGGCCTTTTGCCGGGCATGACCCCAGCCTGGCCGGACCAGGGCCGGCCCCTGACCGGACCATAGTCTGGCCCTGGCCGGATCATGACCGGATCATGGCCGGACCCCGGCCGGACCGCTAACCCTTGATGGCCCCCTCCGTGATCCCCTGCATGATGTATTTCTGAAAGAAGGCGTAGAAAACGACCACGGGAATGGCCGTCAGCACCAGCGAGGCCAGAATGAGCGACCAGTCGTTGTTGTACTCGCCAAACAGCATGTTCGTCGCCAGAATCAACGTGTAACGCTTCACGTCCGTCAGCATGAGCAACGGCAGCAAAAAGTCGTTCCAGATCCACAGCAAATCCAGAATCGCGATGGTCACCGTGATCGGCAGCAGCAACGGGAAAATGATGCGCACGAAGGTCTGCAATTCGCCGCAGCCGTCCATGCGGGCGGATTCCTCGAGCTCCCGCGGCACCGATTTGACGAAGCCGTGATACAGGAAGATGGCCATGTTGACGCCCAGACCGACATAGATAAACGCCAGCCCGTAAGTGGTTCCCTGAAAGCCCAAATTTTTGGCCATGCGGGTCAAGGGAATCATGATCGAATGAAACGGAACCAGCATAGACGCCACAAACATGAAAAAGATGAAGTTGCTCAGCTTGCCCGGCGTGCGGGACAGCTTGTATCCCGCAAGCGACGCGCAGACGATGATGCCCGTAATGCCGATCACCGTCACAACCACCGTGTTCATGGCGCTTTGGAGCATGTTGATTTCACGGAAAGCGTTGGTATAGTTTTCAAAGTGCAGTTTCGTGGGCAATGACAACACCGATTTCAGCATTTCGCCCTGCGTCTTGAACGAGTTGATCACCGCCATGTAGACCGGAAAGAGCGTATAAACCGCCCCGACCGCCAGGACAAGCGTGATCACGCGATCGCAGAGTTTCCGCCGCTTCACGCTTCCACCTCCCGTTTCTTCAGGACGCTCACCTGAATCACGGTGATGACCAGCACGAGGAGGAACAGAATCATCGCCTTGGCGCTGGCGTATCCGTAACGGAAATTGTTGGAAAACGCTTCTTCGTAAATGTTGAGCGCGATGACCTGGGTGTTTCGCCCCGGTCCCCCGCCCGTCAAGCCGTACACGACCTCGAACACTTTGAACGCGCCGTTCAGCGTAAGGAACAGGCAGATGGTGATCGCGTGCGTGATCATCGGCAGCGTCACCCGAAAGAACGTCTGGAACGCGTTGGCCCCGTCGATCATCGCCGCCTCTTTCAAATGCTGCGGCACGCCCTGCAGTCCGGCCATGTAGATGATCATCATGTAGCCGACGCCGTTCCAGAGCGAGACGATCAGGATGGAGAAAAACGAATACTTCGGGTCGCCGATCCAGGACTGATCGAGGAACGACAGGCCCGTTTTTTCCGCGATTTGGGGCAACACCTGGGAAAAGATGAACATCCACATAAAGGCGCTGATGATCAGGCTGATCATGTTCGGCATGAAAAAGACGGTGCGGAAAAAGGCTTTCGATCTCAGTCTCGATTCAATGAGCACGGCCAGCGCAAGCGCGATGACGTTTTGCAGCACGACCATCCAGACGACGTATTTCAACGTGAACCAGAGGGAATGGACGAAATAACGGTCGTCCCTAAGCGCCTCCACGAAGTTGGCCAACCCGACGAAATGGTAGGTCCGGTTCAATCCGTTCCAGTCCGTGAAGCTGTAGAAAATGCCCCCGAATGTGGGAATGAGCAGGAAGAAAAAGTAACAAACGAAGGCGGGCGCCACAAACAGCAACAACGAAAGGACGCGTTTATGCTTTCTGATCATGAGCTCACCTTTTCCGGGCGATTTCGTGAAAATAAAGACAGCACCGGGCTGTCTTTATTTTCACGTTCTCTTGGTCCGCCTTGCGAAGTCATTGGTTGTTGATCTTGTTGAAGTCCTGCCACGCCTTGTCCAGCGCCGCGATCACGTCGTCCTGCGTGGCCTGGCCGGTATAGTAAGCCTGCAGCACCTTTCCGGATTCGTCCTTGACGGCCTGCGGAATGGACGGATCCTGGTACGCCTTGCCCGCCTTGACATACTCGCTCGCTTCGTTCACCCACGGATAGCTTTCGAACGTGTGGTTTTTCGCCACCGGGTTGAACTTCAGGCTTTGATAAAATTCGTTGGACACTTCGTCATCCAGAATGTAGTTGATGAAATCGAGCGCCACGTCCTTGTTTTTGCTCGTGGGCGAAACGACAAACGTCGTGGAGGTCGACAGGTTGATCATGGTCGCGTCCGGGTTGTCGTTGATCGGCAGCGGCGCGACGCCGAATTCAAAGTTCGGGTCGGCTTTCAGGATCGTCTCCGCGTGCCAGGGCCCGTTCACCCACATCGCCGCCTTGCCCTGGGCGAAGTGGGCGGAACCTTCGTCCGGGCCGATTTCCATGGCGCGGTCCGTGCCGTTGGCGTTCACCAGGTCGATGATCTCGAACATGGCCTTCATTTCGGCGAACGAACCTTCATTTTTATACATCCGGTCGATAAAGTCCGGATTTTCCGTATTGACCAGGGCGCCCACCGACAGCGGCAGGAACAGCTGCGGCATCCAGGACTCCTTGTAGGTGAGCAGGAATGGCGTGATGTTGTTCGCCTTCAGCTTTTCCACCACCTGCTTCATTTCGCTGAGCGTCATCGGCGGGGTCAATCCGAGATCCGCAAAAATCTTCTTGTTGTACAAGTAGCCCCACATGAGCGTCTCCATGGGCACGCCGACCACCTTGCCGTCGATCGTGACGGACGCCCTCACACTGTCCAGCAGCTTGTCGACGAACGGCTGGTCCGAGAGATCTTCCAGATAGCCCGCTTTGTAAAATGTCGGAATTTCGTTGATGGCGTGCACCGTAAAGACGTCCGGCGCGTCGTTGGACGCCAGACGGGTTTTCAGGATTTGCGGGGCGTTTTCGGCGTTGGGCATCTCCAGTTGAACCTTCACCGTGATGTTTTTGTCCCTTTTTTCTTTCTCGACGAACTTTGCAATAAACGCGTCGTACTGGTCTTTCAGCCGGGGCTGCGGAATGAACAGCTTCAGCGTCACTTCTCTCGCCTCGGCGTTTTGGCTTTCCTGCGCCCCCTGTGCCTGCGTTTCGTTTTTCTCACCGTTTCCTCCGCAAGCGGAAAGGATCACGCCCGTCAGGAGGAAAACGCTTGCGAGAATCAGGCTTGCCTTTTTCATCCCGGTGACCTCCCTGTTCCGGTTTGTATGCGTTTTTCAGCTTCAGTATAAGGATTTGCACGGGCAAAGTAATTTCAGAGAATTAACCGCTTTCATTGTACTTTGTTGACCTGGCCGTTGGCTTTTCGGATTTCACCGGGCGTCACGCCGAAATGCTTTTTGAACAGGCGATAGAAATAGGCGACATCCTCGTAGCCGACAAACCGGGCGACGGCCTTGATCGGCAACCGGTCCCGGATCAGCAGCTCCTTTGCCCGCTCCATCCTGAGCCGCAGGATGTAATCCGAGACGTTCCATCCCGTTTCCTGCTTGAATGCCCGGCTCAAATATTCCTTGCTGACAAAAAAACACCTGGCGATGCTTTCCAGCGTCAGGGGTTCCGTGTAATGGCGCTCAATGAATTGCCTGACATCCAGCAGATTGATTTTGTTCCGATACTTTCGGTCCTCCTGAAGTTTTTCAAACGCCTTGTCGTACATCGCCTGCAGGACCTCGATGGTGGCTCTCCAGGTGGCCGATGTGGGATCGTAGCGGACATCCGTCTCCCGGATATCCAGCCCGTGCAACACGACGGTTTCCTCCCACAATTTCCACAAGTCGTGATAGACCCTGTTGATCAACGCTTTCGAGTGCTCCAGATGCAAAAACTTCCGGTAAAGATCTTCAAACGCCTCATGAAGCGCTTCCCGCTCTCCTTCCAGCAGCAGCGCGGCGATTCGTTTGACGGCGCCGTTGAGCACCCCGATTGTTTCGCTATCCAGGGCGCCCGGCGTCATGCACGCCAAACGGGCGGCAATTTCCTCGCGGCATTTGCCCAGAGCCGTGTTGAGCTCCTGCGGATCGACGGGCTTGAGCAAATATTCGTGCACTTTGCTGCGGATGGCTTGCCGGGTATAGACAAAATCGTCGTAGCCGCTGATGACGATGACCTTGATGCCTCCGAAATGTTCATCCAGATATTGCAGCAACTGCACGCCGTCGACACCCGGCATGCGCATATCCGTAATGACCAGGTGAGGTTGATGGAGACGGATCATCTCGATCGCTTTCAGACCGTTGTCCGCTTCCCCGACGATCCGCATATCGAATTGCTCCCACAAGCCGAATTGTTTGATGACTTCCCTGGTCCAGGGTTCATCATCGACAATGAGCGTTTTGATCACCGTTCATCCCGCCTTTCCTTGATGTCGGGAATCGTGATGGTCACTTTCGTACCCGCGTCCTTCCTGCTTTCGATCCAAACGCCGTACTGCGGGCCAAAATGCATCTTGATCCGCGCATTCACATTCCGCAGCCCGATCCGTTCTTCGTTTTCCCAAACCGGATCGTGGTTCGCCTCCAGTCTCTTTTGCAAGGCCGACAATTGATCGGGGGGCATGCCCACTCCGTTATCCTGAATCGTAATGATGACGTTCTCCGCGCTTTTCCGGCAGGTGATCCTGACGTGCCAGTGGTCGATCTGAGGCTCAAGACCGTATTGAACCGCATTCTCGACAATCGGCTGCAACGTCAGCTTGGGAATTTTGCACGATGCCAATCCGGGCTCGGCGTCAATTTCAAACCGCAATTTCTGCGGAAAGCGCTGTTCCTGGATCACCATAAAGTTCCGGACATGCGACAACTCTTTGTCCAACGTCGACAGGTCGGACTCGCGGACAATATAGCGGAACATGTCGCTTAGCGCCCGGATGACCTGATAGATATCGTGCGGCGATTTGGAAAGCGCCATGCCGCCGATCATCTGGAGCGTATTGTGCAGGAAATGCGGATTGATTTGCGCTTGCAGCGCTTTCAATTGCGCCGTTCGTTTTTGCAGGTTGAGCACATATTCCGTCGTGATGTGATCCCTGAGCCGTTCCGTCATACTGTAAAATTTCGATTCCAGCATGCCGATCTCGTCGATGCGCGGTTTGCCGTGATGCTCCGGAAGGTTTGCCGGCTTCATCACATTCAGTTTCTGCATCGATTTGGCCAGCTTGACAATCGGCTTGGACGTCTGCAGGGCGATCAAAATGGCCACGCAGGCGGAAACCAGCACCGAGGCCAGGCCGATCACCAAACCGTATCGCCCCGTTGTGTTTGCGCTTTCATTAATTTGACTTTCCGGTATGATCTTCACCACGAGGAGATGCCACGATTCGAGCGCGCTGTAAAACACGTAATGCCCGCCGTGCTTGACGACTCCCGCCCCGCTCACTCCTTGCAGCACATGGACAAACGAGGCGGGATCAATGGCGGAGGTGCGATGCGCATACAAGGGGTTTCCATTCCCGTCCGCAATATAGACCAAACTTTCCTTCTCCGGATTGGCCATATCCAGCACATTCTGCATCATGCCCCATTTCACATCGAGCAAAATGCCGCCCTGCTTGCTCCGGTCCTCAAACCGGTTGATGGTCCGCATCAAATAGAAACGGTCGGGTTGCGACGGATGGTTGATAATCTGCACGTCTATCCGGTTGTCGAACATCTTTTTCCACGGTTCGGGGATCGTGTCGGTGTTGGTGATCGAGAATTGCAAATTGCTGACATAGAACAATTTATGCTTGGTCATCGTATACAGCTCGATCCCGGACAAGCTGTCGATTTCCGAATACAGGGTGGACGTCAGCAGATCCATCAGACTGGTTTGCGCCGCAAATTGCTGACCGAGCGAATCGGAATCGAGCTTCTCGATATTTTCCACATACCCCGGGCTGTACAAAATGGAATAGATCAGGTTGTTCAGCCGCTGCAGCCGTTCATCCAGATATTGACCGACCCAGATCAACCTGGACCGGTTGGACTGGATAATTTCATATTCCATGGATTTGCGGACGTTCTCCATGGCCAGCAACGTGACCACCATGACCGGAACGGCCGCGATGAGCACCATGCTCAGCATCAGTTTGTTGCGTATGCTCCGCCGAAACGGCAGCACCAGCCACCGGAACATGTTCAGGGTCACCGCCTGTCCCCAGCCGATTTTCAGCACCATTATACGACGGTTCATATCCGATATCAGATGTTATTTTTATCCACAACCTTTCGTATAAACCAAAGGAGAGGCCTCATGCCTCTCCTCCATTACATTCGGACGGTCAGGGCGTAACTCCGGACACCAGGCGGTTCAGTTCGTCCAGAAGCGCTTCGAATTGCGTTTCGGTCAGCCTGCCGCCGCTGAACACGAGCAGGTTGCGCAGCGGCAAATACTGGATGATCGCTTCGAACATCGCGTTCGTTTCTTCCGCAGAAGCCGGCCCGAACGGGTTGTATTCGTCCAACCATCGCCGCATGAATGAAGCGGTTCGCTCGTCGGCCAGCAAGTCGCCGACCAGGGTGTTCCGGTCAATCACCCAGGGGACGCGAACGTCCGATTCGACGTAAAGGGTGGCGCGCAGACGGATATCCCGCGAGGAAGCGCCGACCAGGATGTCGAAAACGCCGCTCTCCACCCGCCAATCCCGGATCGCCGGTTCGTAGTACGCGAAAGAACGGCGATCCAGCCGGAACGTAACGGTTTTCCGTTCGCCCGGTAGCAACTCCACCTTCGCGAAACCTTTCAGCTCCTTGACCGGACGGATGACGGAACTTTCCGGATCGCGGACATAAAGCTGCACCACCTCTTGACCCGCCCGCTTCCCGGTATTGGCAACGGTCACGCGCACGGTCGCGGTTTCGTGCTCCCGCATCCGCTCCCGGTCGATTTCGATCCGCTCGTAGGCGAACGTCGTATAGCTCAGCCCGTGGCCGAACGGGAACAGGGGCTCGATTTCCTTGGCGTCATAGTACCGGTAGCCGACAAACAGCCCTTCCCGATATTCGACGCGATCCCCTTCGCCGGGGAAATTCAGGTAGGACGGATTGTCGGAAAGCTTCCGGGGGAACGTCTCCGCCAGCTTGCCGCTCGGATTCGCTTCTCCGAACAACAGATCGGCCACCGCGCCGCCAAACGCCTGTCCGCCCAGATAGCCTTCCAGCACCGCGTTCACCCGGTCAAGCCACGGCATTTCCACCGGCGCCCCGTTGCTCAGCACGACCACCACATGGCGCTGGACGCCGGACACCGCCTCAATCAGTTCCCGGTGACTGGCGGGAAGTTGCAGATGCTTTCGGTCGTAACCTTCCGACTCGTAGCGGTCGGGAAGTCCGGCGAACACCACGGCCACGTCCGCCCGCTTCGCGGTCTCCACCGCTTCCCGCAGCAGGCGTTCGTCCGTCTCGTCGTTTTCGACCCGGTACCCCGGCGCGTACAGGATTTCCGCCGCTCCCGCCAGCGCCTTCATCTCTTCCAGCGGCACATCCAGCTTCGTCGGATTGACAAGCGAGCTGCCGCTTCCCTGATAGCGCGGTTTCAGCGCGAATTCGCCGATGACGGCAATCCTGCCTTCCTTGCGAAGGGGCAAGGCGCCGTCGTTCTTGAGCAAAACCATGCATTCCCGCGCCGCTTCCCGCGCCAGCGCATGGTGCCGCTCCCTGTCAAAGACGGCGCCGGGTTTGTGGTTGTCGACGGCCTTGAAGATCATACGAAGCAAACGCTCAACGGCCCGATCCAGCACGTCTTCCGGCAGTTCGCCGTTCTTCACGGCTTGCACAATTTTCGCGTCCCCCAGGCCTCCGTTGCCCGGCATCTCCAGTTCGAGGCCGGCCTGCAGCGCTTTGACCCGATCGTTGACCGCTCCCCAATCGGAAACGACGACCCCTTCAAACCCCCATTCATTCCGCAACACTTCCGTCAACAGCCGCGGATGCTCCGAGGCGTATTCGCCGTTTACCCGGTTGTACGAACACATGACGGTCCAGGGTTGTGCCTGCTTCACAGCCCCTTCAAAACTCGCCAGATAGATTTCCCGCAACGTGCGTTCGTCCATGACGGCGTCGACCGACATCCGGCGATGTTCTTGGTTGTTGGCGGCAAAATGCTTGAGCGAAGCGCCGACTCCCTGGCTTTGCACGCCGCGAATGTGGCTCGCCGCCATTTCGGATGACAGATACGGATCTTCCGAAAAATACTCAAAATTGCGGCCGCATAGCGGGGAGCGTTTAATATTCGCCCCGGGCCCCAGCAACACCGCCACATTCTCGGCCTGACACTCCAAGCCCAAAGCAGCCCCGACCCGCTCCACCAATTCGCGATTCCACGATGACGCCAACCCGACAGCCGTGGGAAAACACGTGGCCGGAACGCTCTCATTCAAACCGAGGTGATCGGACGCCCCCTTTTGTTTGCGCAACCCGTGCGGCCCGTCCGTGACCATCAGGGACGGGATGCCCAATCGTTCAATCGCTTTTGTATGCCAGAAATCCAGACCTGAACACAAAGACGCCTTTTCTTCCAACGTCATTTGCTTGACGATGGCCTTTATGTCCCGCTGTGTCATTTACAGATTCCCCCATGGAAACCCTAAAATCGGATTCCCTCGACATGTGCACACCGGACTGAATACACTGGATACCAGGTTGGACCGGATACCTTGATTTAAGCTCTAGTATAAGGATTGGCCGGGCAAAAGTCATTCCAGAAAATTAACCGCTTTCATTGGACATTGTTAACTTATATTTTTTTTCTCAGAAAACGAACCCTAATCGTTTCGGATTTGCGCTCACCAGTTTCATATTGGGATTGCTCGGAATCCTGCTGCTCTTGGTGTTGTTCATCACCGTGGGGTCCATCCAGTCGGAAACCGACTCCGCGTATGCCGCGGTGGGTATGATCGCGATTTTGAGCCTCATCGTCAACATCATCGGCATCATCTTTGGCGCATTGTCGTTCAAGACGTCCAACGGCAAAGGGTTCGCGATCGCCGGGTTCGTATTGTCATTGGTTCCGTTCGTTTCGATCCTGATTCTCATGATCGTCGGATTGATGGCAGAATAAAAGCCGCTTGCACCGATGGCGGGATCCGCGACGGAAGGGTTATGTTCTCAGGATACGAGCGGTCGGTTTGAATCACCGTCCGCTTTTTCGTTTTTTTCGCCACCGTCAAAATCGACACCCACCACACCAGCAAACAGAGGTGCCCCAACGTGATCAGCATCGCCCATATACTGCCCTTCCGCAGCCGGTCGACGATATAGTCGATCTCCCTGAACCCTTCCGGCCGGCCGAGGCTGAACACGAAGCTCGCTGCCGGCACCGCCACAGCCAGCAACAGCGCAACCGCCGACCAACCGGTCAGCCGCCTGCGCACCACGCAAACGGCGGCGGCATTTTTGTCAATATCGCAGAATGTTGCGCTTTTCGATCCGGTTTTGCGCCGGTTTGTACACGTAATACACCATCTCCGTCAAATTGACCAGCCCGATCCCCCGCTCGTCTGAGTCAAGCTAGTGTGGGCACCTTTTTTGGATTCTGGATGCGAACTTGAAAAGAACCTTTCCCTTGTAAGCGCTTTTGATCTTCTTCCTTATGGGATTGGCGAATCATTTTTCTGGTATTAGTATCCTCCAAGCCCTTTCAATGCCATGCCCGTTGTGCTACTCTGCCACGGCCCCCTAAGCAACCGGATCATCCCGTTAACGTATCCTTTGGTCGGTCGTATAACGTCCCTTAGCAACTTCCGAATGCTGACGGAG